>CAYFXH010000045.1:0-8233 GCA_964346905.1 uncultured Desulfobacteraceae bacterium
AAAACTTCTGCTGTTCGATATTCCTTGTTCGACCTGCCCGCTGCCCACTGCCTCCTGCCTCCTGCCCACCGCCTCTTGTCATTCCTTCTGCTACGAGTTACAAGAAACCCTGAGTAATCATGCACCATCCTGTTACATTCGAATAGGGAATATCGTAACAGACTCTGGACACCGGATTTTTGATGTGAGATGTGGGAGCCAACATCTCTGGCCTTGATAGCACACCTCGCAGATCCCGTATCGCACATCTGGTATGAACTGCAAGGAGCTTTACTATGGATATCATAGCTTTGCTCGGTTCACCCAGAAGGCTCGGCAATAGCGAATTGATGGCCAAGGAAATCAGCCGGCGTATTTCCGAACCTCACCGACTGAAACTTGTCCGTCTCCCTGAGATGGACATCAGGCCGTGTCGGGCATGTTACACTTGCCTATTTGATGAGCACACCTGCCCTCAAACCGATGATTTCCCTAAAATACTTGAAGCCCTGCTGCAGGCTGACGGACTTATTCTTTCAGTTCCGGTGTACATGTTAGCTGCCAATGCTAGTCTCAAGCAATTCTTGGATAGGGGCCTCTCCTTTTATGGGCATTTTGAACAGCTCTGGGGCAAACCTGCTGTGGCAGTGGCCATAGCTGGCATCCCAGGAATGGAAGGATACACCAAGCTTTGCCTGGATAGCGCTCTGAGGATCATGGGTGCGCAACCCAGAGCCAGCGAGGTGGTCTACGGTGCATTACCGGGCGAGATCTTTATGAACCAAGATAATCGCAAGGTTGCAGACAAGCTGGCGAACGCCCTTCTTGGCCCACCTCAGCACTGGCTGAGACAGCCCTGGCGCTGCCAGGCGTGCGGCGGTGACACTTTTCGGTTTCTTGATTCAGATCAGATTCGCTGCATGACGTGCAGCAGTCCGGGTAAGGTCCTTATAATCGACGGCCAGATCTCCTTCTCTGTGGACGCTCCCGAGGACCACTTTTTCTTAAGTTTAGAGGGTGCCCGGCACCATCTTCACTGGCTCCAGGGTATGAAACAGAGATTCCTCAAGAACAAGAAGGACCTGAAGTCTATTTGTCTGGATTACCTTCACGAGGGCGAGTGGCTCGAGCCGAGTTCAAAGGAAAAGTAAGGGAAGAGCAGATTTTTGTGTAATTCCATGAGCGAGGAACCCCCAAAATGCGGAAACTCTTGTCAAAATTCTTATTGCAATTTTGTGACATTTTTTCTAAGCTCTTTTGCTAGCGTTTTTTTCGCTCGCACAGCCTAGCTCCTGTTTACGGGAACGCTGCTTTTCTCTCAGAGGAAAGACTCTTTTTTTCTTTCCAATATCTTCTTTTCTGGCTGTGCAATTTTTGCTGTAACCTCAATACAAAGGCATAGGTATGACCTGAACCAGCTCGAGCATTAGCGAGTGACCTGGAAAGATGAAATCACTGGGAAAACATCTGATCATCGAATTGTTTCACTGCGACAGCACCATCCTCAACGACCTCAAAACCCTTGAACACCATTTGCTGGCAGCGGCCAAACTTTCCGGTGCCACCGTCATCCAACCTTTCTTCCACCAATTCTCCCCATATGGCATCACCGGTGTAGTGGTAGTCGCCGAGTCTCATTTCTCCCTCCATACCTGGCCGGAATACGGCTACTGCGCGCTGGATATCTTCACCTGCGGCGACAGTGTCAACGGCCGCGAGGCGCTCGATTACTTGAAGAAAAGCTTCAAAGCCGCAAGTGTCTCTGTTATGGAGATCAAACGTGGCGTCTTAGATCTGCCCCAGTCTGAAATAAAACACAAACCCGACCAGGACGCAGCATGAGTGATCCCATCTGGTTTGTGGAGGATGGCGCAAAAAACGTAATCCTTCGCTATCGCTGCTCGGGTACCGTCTATTCAGGCCGTTCCCGCTTCGCCAGAATCGACATTGTGGACACCGTCGAATATGGCCGTATGTTATTCTTGGATGGCATTGCCCAATCAGCCGAACAGGACGAATTCATCTACCACGAGAGTTTGGTCCATCCGCCTATGCTCACCCATCCAAATCCGAGAAGTGTTTGCGTGATCGGCGGCGCCGAAGGCGCCACCATCCGTGAGGTGACCAAGTATCGGAATGTCAATCGCATTGTAATGGTGGATATTGATGAGGAGTTGGTAAACATCTGCCAGCAATATCTCAGCTCCTGGAGTGCTGGAGCTTATGAGGATCCGCGCTTGGAACTCCATATTGCCGACGGCCGCACATTCCTTGAACAGTCGGAAGAGAGCTTTGATGTGCTCATTGTGGATATCAATGATCCCACCGAGGATAGTCCGGCAGTCTCTCTTTTCACTCGGGAGTTTTATCAGTTGGTTTACCGCCGTCTCAGCCAGGACGGCATCGGTTGTTTCCAAGGCACGGACCTGCAGCCGACTCGACTGACACTTCACGCCAGAATGTTCAATACCATCTCCTCTGTGTTTGAGTGGGTTGTGGCCTATCCCTACATGCTGCCTTCCTTTCACGAAATGCACAGTTTCATTCTGGCCTCCAAGAAGCTGGATCCACGAACCGTGGATCTAGGGCAACGGTTGCTGGAACAGGACATGAAGCCCCAGTACTTTTCCCCCTCCTTGCTAGAAGGGTTTTTCAGCGTTCCCGGATATGTGGAGGAGGCCTATCTCAACCACCAAGATCTTATCACCGACGCCCGGCCGAAGCTTTATGAAAGCTAGCCTCCTGCATTGTCCGTTGTCAGAAATGTAGGGTGAGCATTGCCCACCGACCCTTGTCATTTGTCCGTCGTCCGTTGCAGCTTTTACTCAGTTCGTTTGCTGCGCCGCGCAGAACGCAAAGCGTATAGCGTTTATCTTTGGGTGAAACTACCCTTTGCCCCATGCCTTTTCACGGACTCCTGAGACACGCTAGCGATTCGTGTCCTCCGCGCCACAAGGTTGGTCATGAGACCGGCTCCCCTTGGATTCGGTGGCAGGGCGCTCCATGATAAAGGCGTCTTCGCCATCCTGGTAGTAGCTGTGGATACAGGCCGTTATGCGGAAGCCAATAGTCTGGTAGAATTTCTGCGCCCCCACATTACTCACCCGCACCTCGAGGCGCAGGGATTTCTCGGTGCAATGGTCTATGGCCTCTTGCACTAAGCTGGTGCCGATCCCTTTTCGCCTGTGTTCGGGTCTCACCGCCATGGAAATGATATGTCCATTCGGGCTAAACACAATGTAGCCATCGATTTGATCGCTCACCTCAAGTAGAAAGGTGTTTGGGTACTTGAGGTAGAGAATCCATAATTGCCCACGGTCATATTGGGATTTGGGAAAGGCTTGAGCTTCGATCTCCAAGAGCTCATAGAAGTCTGCTGGGCGCAACGGTCTGATCATCGTATCGCTCCATTATGAATAATCTCTATTATACTGAATTATTTCGAATCACAGTAAGGAAGTTAGAACTGTCCGGTTTTCCAATGAGAACTTCGGGTGGGTAATTCTATGAGGATGTCCCCAGGCTTCGTTCCAGGTTGCGTAGGTGCTCGTCGGCGTACTTGAGTCTGTTGTCGACAATCGCCAGGTCTTCAGTGGTATCCTCTTGGCTGGTAGCCCTTTTGTGAGCAGCCTCCTGAAGATGACCGATATCCACCATGGTTGCGTCGCCAAAATCACGAAATAGCTGGATAAAAGCCTGGGCGTATTGTTCTGTGAAGGCAAAGAGATAGGCAAACTTGAAGTTTTGCCGATAGTCTCTGAATGAGAGAAGTAACTCTTTCTGGGTTTCTTCTTTAACCAGGGCAACAGCCTCCCGAAAAAGCTCTTCGTGGGATCTTTCGGCTTCTGTTTCATCTCGACGAAAGATCCGGTCCCTGAATCCTGAGAACAGGTGGAGCAACCGTCTCAGACCGAATCGTAACAACAGAGAGCCTCGTCCCAGAGCCTCCGAGCGTTGGAGAAAGGCAGAGAACGGTGGCGGTGTTATTGGCGGCTTTTTGGGCTGCGGCAGTGTTTCTGGGGTGACGAGACTTAGAGGCACCCCCGAGTCTGTCAAGGTTTTCTGGTACTCTCGGAGTGCCTGTACCAGTAGATCCCAATAGCCTCCAGCCGCCTCCAGGAGTTTATCCTCGATCTGCTCTTCCTCGCTCTTGGCAAAATCGATAATCCTTAGATTCACCTTGTCTATAATGTGACGGGAGAGCATCTGCCTAAAATCTTGGTAAAACAGATAAAGATTAGTGAGCCACTTCCTGGTCTGCTCTACTTTGCTCTGATCAAAGTCTTTCACCTGATACTGTTCAATCAACTGCATGGTGTCAGTGATGATTGGCCCGTATTTGGTGTCAAAGTAGGAGTCAACCGCAGACCGGACGTTTTCTTTCAAGGAGTTCCGGAGACCAGCCAGAGTGTGTTCCACGGTACTGAGCGCCGCCGCCACAGATTGCTGACGCACCTTGATCTTGTCAGCAAGGATTTCCAGTTCTTTTTGGTCTTTGGACAGGAGTCTCTGCCGGGTTTCCACCGAATCTTTCATGCTCTGACTAACCCGTTGCAGGTGGCTCAACACCCCAGCATAGAGAACTCGACTTCGTTCCCGATTGACGAGATTTTTAAAGTCATTACAAAAATGCTCATAGCCGTGGCGTGAGGCTTCTGCCATTGCATCTTCTTCACACCAGCCCTCCAACCGTCTCCTCTCTCGCGGGGAGAGATCACCCCGACGATCGGCTGACTCCAGCAGCTGAAACAGGGCCGAAAAACTATACATCCTCGCATCTGGTACCAGAAGGCGCAACTCTTCTCCAACTCGCTCTTGAAGACGCTGTAAATTCTTGACATTACTGTGTTCATCCAAATCAACGTTGAGAATAAATAAGGTTTGCGGAAGCAGTCGGAGTATCTTTAGCGCTACGATGAGTTGCAAATCAGCTTGTCGCACCCCTACCCGACTGCTAATGAGGTAGAGGATGCAATGACTGCTGAGAAGGTATTCTTGCAGCATGGCAAAATGAAGGGGATTGGGTGAGTCGCTTCCCTGGCAGTCGCCGATTTCTACCATTTCTCCCAGCCACGGGATGGGTAACTGTAGTTCCATATCCCGCAGATATACTGCCTGCGATTCCTGACTGACAAAATCCTGATGCAGATACAGCTCCTCTCCGGTGAACTCCAGCAGAACCGGTTCATCTCTGACATGTGGGCTCAGAGCACTGTAGCCGTTCAAGTAAGCGTTGATCAGCACCATGTTGGAATCGAACGATTCACCTCCCACCAGATGATCTTTGCTCAGTTCTTGGAGCAGCTGATGGAGGGCGCGGCGATCCTCCTCTTGGCGCAGGTCTATGGGCTCGAACCCCTCGTAGCCCCTGGGCAGCGGTACCAGAGAGAGAGCCTCGTTGACTTCCGCATTAATTTCTTCCCACGACTTGATCTCGACCCACCCTTTTTCTTCAGAGCCGGAACGGACACGGGTGATGAAGGCAGTGATAATTCCGGCTCCGCGTTTGAGTAGATCTCGACCCTGAACAGCATTAATGAAGGTACTTTTGCCGGATTTGACCGGACCCACAACAGCAATCCGTAAAGTCTGATCCTGTAAGGACTCGGACACCGCTTCAAGACTGCGGCGCCATGAAATTACCTGTACTGAGTCATCCCGAAAAACAGGAGACAGCTCATCGGCCAGCGTCTCTAAAATTTGCTGTAGATTTTCAAGACTATTCTGTGTGCTCAGATTTTGCTGCATGGTGGATATCAAGTATTTCAAAATTTTTCACGCCACCAGGAGTGCGGACCTGCACCTCATCCCCGGGTTCTTTACCTATAAGGGCCCGGCCCATTGGTGATGTCACCGAGATGGTACCCTGGGCAAGGTCTGCTTCATAAGGCCCCACCAGACGGTACTGCACTTGCTCACCAGTGTCCAGGTCCTCAATGTCCACTGTACTCCCGAAGATCACCCGTTCAGTGGACCCTAGCTCCACCTCAACCACCTCGCACTGGCTCAGCTTGTCATGCAAGTCGTTTATCCTGCCTTCCAGTAAAGCCTGCTTTTCTTTGGCCGCTTCAAACTCAGCATTCTCGCTGATATCACCGTGGCCCCGAGCATCTGCAATCGCTTCGATGATCTGAGGACGCTCCTTCTGCTCAAGTCGCTGCAACTCGGCCCGCAAACGATTGTACCCCTCTTGTGTTATAGGAAAGCGACCCATAGTTCCCTTCCTCCTTAGACCCGCATTCTTTACCGATGACTATGGCGGGGTTTATTCAGAAAAATGGAAAGCCCCGGCTCAACTCCAGCCAGGGCATCTGCCATAGCCTCTCTTTTTTACTCAACCAGCAAGGAACTGTCAAGGCCTGGCGCTCGCTTCGTCCCTGCAAGCGGCATGGAGCATGAGGCATATGCTAGAAAGTTTTCCATCTGTCCTGTGGTCTTATACTCCATACTCTACGCTATATGCTCCACGCTTGTTCGCAATTAAAGGTCATTAGCAATGTCAACCCGCTCATAGATGGGATGCTCAACCAGACGAAATAGTTCACCTGTGTCAGGTGGTAAGCGGTCTTTGCGACCCACCACGAGTAGTCCGTTGGGACTCATGGCCCGGTGAAAGCGTTGGGTAATCTCTGTTTGGAGGGAGTCGGTAAAATACGTATAGACCAGGTTGCGGCAGAAGATCAGGTGATTGTCCGGAAGCGGTACATCCCAGATGAGGTTGTGTTCAAACCACTGAATCCGCTTGGGGAAATCATCAGGCAGGGAAAAGGTCCCGGCTTCATTTGTACAGTACTTCTGGCGTAAATGCTTGGGCATCTCTCTGAAGCTGCTGGCAGGATAGCGACACTGTAAAGCCCTTTCCAGACAACGGGTGTCGCTATCGCTGGCCACCAAGCGCAACTCACGACCTGAGCCAGAGAAGTACTCCTGCCAGAGAATCAATAGACTGTAAGGTTCTTCTCCACTGGCACAGCCTGCCGACCAGATCCGCAAGGGCTCATCTGCAGGCAGTCGCTCAAGAATAGTCGGCAGCCAGGTGGTCTCCAGTGTTTCAAAGAGGTTGGCATTGCGCCAGAAGCGAGAAATGGTCACTGTCAAGAGACTCGTCAGCTGCCTCCGCTCGTCTGCATTATCCAGCAGATAAGCGTGGTACTCGCTGAAGGAATTCAGACCCAACGATTGCAGCCGGTCAATGATACGTTTCCGACTGTTCTTACCCCGAAAGCGGCGCCAGCGCAGGCCCAATGTGGGTAGGGTGGTTTTAAGAAATCCTTTGTACTCCATGGTGCTTCTTTTTTTTCCAGTTCTCTTTAGTGTATCATAAGCCAACAGTGGTCGGTAAGAATCTGGTATCTACTCTTGCATGGAGTAGGGCGGGGTTCCCGACCCGCCATCAGGGCTTCCTTGTAGTGACCTTACTTTTCTGGCCGGTCGGGAAACCGGCCCGACGGCTGGATCAGGTTCCTTAAATTAAGGGGAAAATATGATTGAATCCTACAGTTTTGGTAGCATGAAGATCATGGGAGAAAAGCACCGCAATGATTTAAAGATCATTGAAAACCAGATAGTCGGCAATTGGTGGCGCAGAGAAGGGCATGCCCTCTATGCCGAGGACATCAGCGATATTCTCTACTCCACGGTGGAAATGCTCGTGGTGGGTACCGGTGCCTATGGCAGTATGAGAGTGACGGAGGAGGCGGCAAAGGCACTTGATGGACGCGGGATCAAATTGGTAGCCGTTCCCACCAAAGAGGCTGTGACCCTTTTCAACACCCTCCAGGGTCAGGGCAAAAAAGTTGCGGGCGCTTTTCATCTAACGTGTTAACCGCTCTTGGTCTTAGACGGTCGTTAGTTGTAGCAGCACTATTGGTCCAAATATACTAGCTGTCTTGCTGGAAAGGTTTAACTTAATTACTGCTTGTCCCCATTTGGCTAAAATGGTAGGAATAGATAATTTTTGCAATGGTATCGGTACGTATTTTATTGTAAGCCATCAATTCTCTCCCTACCCCCACCGATCAAGGAGGAATATCCATGAGTAGACCCGGGAAGCACTTTCTGTACCTCTTAATAACTGTAGCAATCGTGGCCTTGGTGTCGCCAACGACTGCGCTCGCCGCAGATACGGTCAAGGTGGGTATAGTCTTGCCCCTCACCGGTGATAAAGCCGATTTTGGTCAAATCGAAAAGCAGTCCTTTGATATGGCCCTGGAAGAGATCAACGGTGGTGGAGGAGTCAAGGGGAGAAAGCTTG
>CAYFXH010000045.1:8243-29205 GCA_964346905.1 uncultured Desulfobacteraceae bacterium
CTTTACAGGGCTGTATTTGCCAACCATGAGTGGCTTCCCGAACCGGATAATGCTCCCAACCAGAAGGACCGGATCCTGATCCTCACCTTTGAGGATGACACCGGCAAGCCCGAAGTGGGGCGTTCGGCAATGGCAAAGCTCATAAACGAAGACAAGGTGGTCATGCTGGGTGGTGGCTTTTCCAGCTCTGTGACCTTTGCGATGGCTCCTGTGGCCCAGAAAAACCGCGTACCCTTCTTAATCAATACCGCTTCGGCAGACCAGATCACCGAACAAGGCTGGGATTATATTTTCCGCCTCAACCCGCCGGTAAGCGAGTACGCCAGTGGTCTCGAGACTTTCTTGATGGAAGTGGTGAAACCTCAAACTTCAGTAATCATCCATGAAAACTCGCTGTATGGTAATGGGGCCGCCGAATTTTTCCAGAGGAGCTGCAACAAGCTGGGCATCAAGGTCTTAATGGTTGAAGCCTATGAGCACGGTGTCGACGACTTCAAGCCTCTCCTTACCCGGGTCAAGCAACTCAATCCCGATATCGTTTACATGGTTTCCTACATCATGGACGGTTCAGAGCTGATGATTCAGGCCAGGGAACTGAAGCTCACCCCCAAGCTGTTCCTCGGCGGGGCCGCCGGTTTCACCATGCCCGAATTTGCCCAGTATGCCGGCATCGCCTCAGATAAGGTGATTACCGCCACCCTTTGGCACCAGGTGTTGCCCCTGCCCGGTACTATGAACTATTTCACCAGGTTCAAGGCCAGATATAATAAGGACACCGAGTATCACGGTGCTGAGGCCTATGCGGCTGCTTATGTGATCAAGGACGTGCTTCAGCGGGCCAAATCCTTTGCCCCCGATGACATTAAGCAGTCCCTTAAAGAAACCCGTTTGATGACGCTCTTCGGCCCGATAAGATTCACCTCGTATGGCAAGAAAATCAACCAGAACAAGCTGACCACCTACGTGGTCCAGTGGCAGTACGGCCGACTGAAACTCATCTGGCCTAAAAACTTGGCCAATGCCGATTATGCCTATCCAGTGGACTGGCTGAAAGAGTGGGGCTACTAGGGGCAGCCTGGAAACAGGGGAGGATTTTCAGGGAGCTGTCACATATACACCGGGATGCTGAGGAAAAATACCAAACAAACCTTGGAGATAAGTGTCCGCGGCTATGTGCTGGAACACGTCCGCATTGTGCTGAGCGGCAGCGGATAGGAACTTCTCTACAACGATCACCTCAAAGAGGCTTACCTGGGTATCTAGTCTTCCCATCTCCTCTCTATTATGCAGGGAGTAAGTGTTTCCTTTGGTAATGGGATAAACCAGCGCTATCCGCGAGTTGTTGGATCATGACGATGTAGCGTGGGGAACATTCTATTCGTGGCTCGGAGACACCGGTGGCGTCCGTTGTCGGTAGTCCGTTGTTTATTTGCTCTTTGTATGCCATGGTTATTTCTGAGTTTGGTTGGACGGTTTCAAAATAAGTTCATCTGAGGACGCCGATTAAAAGGCAAATTGAACTGGATAGCAGAGAGAGATGCACGTATTTTTGTATATGGCTTAACCGGTTGAATCTAAGTTTAATCAATCAGTTGCAACTGACAACGGACAACTGACCACTGACAGAATCCTTCCACCAAGCAAAGCATCCATGTACTGATTGTCCATCGTGCTTTGAGTAAATGGATACGATGACTGAAGTTTCATTTGTTGAAGTAATTTCGAGCCGTTTGGAGATGCGGGCCTGCGAGATCGCCGAGCGCATCTACAGTCAGGGAGAGCGGCTGCAAATCCTCGCTGTTGACCAAGAACAGGCAGCTCGGTTGGACGATTTGCTCTGGACCTTCAAACCTGACAGCTTTGTTCCCCATGGCCGTTGGCAGGGCGAAGAAAATGACCCTCCCCACCCGGTGGTCATCACCACCCGAAAACAAAGGATTGCCGGGATTGGATCCTTGCTAATGATGGAATTTTGTGCGGTGGAAATGGTTGGCCAATTCTCCAAAGTCATCCATATGGTGGCAGTGGACAACCGGGAGCGGCTCGAGGCCAGTCGCAGCTACTGGACCCAACTCAAAGAGGCAGGTTTTACCTTGAGACACCAGAAGCGTTAGCCGGTTTGGCCGGTTCTGCTGCTAGTTGTGAAAAGCTTAGACACCTTCTTAACTTAAAAGACAGAAACAAAATCTACGGATCATTGAGAGCTACCTATATTGAGAAATTACCACTGGCTAAACAGGCTTAACTGGCAAAGCCGGCCGAACTCTGTAGTGCAGTAATTCTAAGGAATAAGTCGTGCCTTCCACATTTGGCCGATGGTGGAAAAGCTTCTCGGACAGTTGCAAATACCTTGGAGCCAGCCTGGCTATTGTTCTCGTTAAGGGAAAGGTGCGAAGGCGACCACACGACTGGAGCCTGTATTTGACCCTCGCCCGCCTTTATGAGATCGGCAACCAGTGGTCCCAGGCGATTGACGCCCTTGAGCACGCCAGCCGACTCAATCCTCACAACCAGATGATCATCCAACAGCTTGCTCGAATGCGACATGCAGCTAAACAGAATTCAAAAGATATAGAGGACACTGACAGGCTTTAAAGCTTTCTAGGAAACGTCCCTCTCCTTTTAGGCTTTCTCAAACGCTTCGCTCACACAGATTTGGGCAAAAACGGAGAGGCGGCTCAACCTGAGCCGCCTCTGGCAGTTCGGTAGTGATTCTTGGCTAATCGTCGTCCTCGAGCTCGATCTGATCCCAATCTCCTGTGGAAAGATCAAGACGCGCTTTGACCAGATCACCAACATCCAGCCTGTTGAAGAACTCACTTCGACCAATAATCACATCGTCATCCTTGAAATCGTCGTTGTCTATGGTACTGGTATCCACATCAACCCCAATGATTGTTACTATCACGGCGGTAAAGCTGTCGACTGTACCCTGGATGATTGTCCTGTCATCGGGTGCCACACTTTTCAGTTCGATCTCCGTGGCAATGACAGTTGTGCTGGTGGGATTGGAACGGCGGCCACGAATCTTAAGGTTATTACTCGAAGAAATCCCGCTCAGATCGGCAACACCGTCGAATTCGGTGAGGTCATCCACTAGCACCGTGATTCCAGGGAGTCCCTCAAGAGTCAGGGTTCCTGCTCCAGCATTAACACTATCAGCATTTGCCTCAAACTTGACACTGTCTTCGAACTCAATCTTGACGGCCTGGAGAATACCACCTGAGATGGGGCCTTCCGCCTCCACTTTGATACCGTCTCTGAGTTCAGCCTCAGTACCACCGACGAAGTTGGCAGTGGCATAGTTCACCAGTTGTCCATTCACCTCGAAGGTTTTGGCGCCACCATTAAGGTTGGTGATGAAGCCCTCTACTTCCGCTTTTTCGGCTTCGTCCACGCCCAGACCTGCAGGTTCAATCTCGACTTCCGTAGCCTCAAGGGTGTTTCCAACCAGATTGTCCCCTTTGACCTCCACCAAATCGCCAATGGCGGGAATGCCATCTGGCAACATCGCACCGGTGATGTCAATGGTCAAGCCGTTGATCTCGAAGCTATTGGGCGGATTATAGTTTGTTGGGGAGACTGTTCCCTTTATTTCAAAAATATCGCCTGGGGCTGGGGCGATAGCCTTCCTCTCGATGTAGGTCGCCTGGATAGAACCGTCGAAGTTGACGAAGCCACTCACTTCTACCACGTTGCCCACGTTGCCCGGTCCAAGATCACCGAACTCGTCGAAGTCAGGATCGCTATTGTCAAAGGCGGTTACACCATTTTGCAAAATAACGGTCTGTGCCAAAATCGTAAGTGTCTTCACTAACCCAGGAGTGGTTTCCGCAAACGCGCTGATTGGTCCCTCGAGATTGTCATTATACTTGATACTCGAGGCTGTGCCCGTTGTACCGTTATCGTCGAAAGTGCCTTCGACTTCAACCACCATCCCTATTCTCAAGTCGCTCTCTAGAAGTCCGCCTGAGCCTTCAATTTCAATCTCGGCACTAGACGTGTCGAACTCGACACCATTAACAAAAACGCTGCCAAATCCTTGAACAGTACCGGATGAAGCACCAGTAAACCCTGAGCCACCAATGCCGCCGCTTGAACTACTTCCGCCACCACCACCGCAGGATACCAGCACAAGTGCAGCAACTAAACCGAATATAATTTTTCTTGAAAACGATAAGTTCATCTCATTTCTCCTTGTCTGAATAAGGCTCCTCAAAATAATAGATACCAAGCCCCGCACGGTTTCGGCCGGTGCCTTCGGCTGACGGGGTTACATCTCGATCGCGCTGAGCCAACCAACGGTCCAACCGCTCCAGTAGCGTCTGTGCCTTTTTAGCGCTGAGCTTCCGAAATGTCGGCAAAACCTCATCAGGCAGGTTGTCATACGCTACCTTACGCTGGAAGAAAGGTTCAGATACGGTGGGCTGCAGATTGTGGTCGATGGTCGAGATGAGATGGGTCGCATCGGTGCCCAAGATTTGTATTTTGTCGGCCTCGCTTGTTTCTGGAATGTAAGCGCGGGTGAGCAGCTTGATTCTGCCGTCTTCCATCTTTTTCACCGCACCGACACGCAGAAGTTCATCTAGAATCGCCCGGGCCGGCACATCACCGCTGTATCGCTTCACTAGCTCACTGAAGGTCGCACCGCTGCCGGCCATGGACAATATCGCCGGCTGCTCTTCTGCATCAAGGAAATCACTCTCCCTACGCCAAGCTGCTATCACCCGGGCGGCGCGGTTATACCGCTCCGCACTGGCACGATCATCCGGCCTGGCTATCTGAAGTATCCTTGTCACTTCTTTGCGTGAGAGTCCGGTGATCACCGACACCCGAGAGATTGATTGTTTTCGACCTTTAATACCAAACTCACCCATAGCAACGTCCACGTAGACCCATTTGGCCAGGTCGGCAAAAGTGCTGTACGAAACGCCGTTTCGCAGCAGAATTCGTACCAATGGCCGCAGAATTTTCAGCACAGCAACAGACAGAATTTGTAAATGTTCCTTTTTCATATTTGGGAATATAATCCCAAATTTTTTAAAAGTCAACCCTTCCTCAGAAAAAATTTTGGTGAGAAAATGCTGGTTCTCCAAAGGTTAGAGCAAACTGAGGACATTGATGGTATTTCAGAGTCATTTAAAGTCGAAGGGACGCCTATAGGTTTTGAAGGTTTTTCGGCACACGGCTTTCCTTCCTCGTGTCCACCTTGAAATTTTAGAAGAAAGACTATACCTTCCCAGTGGAGCATCACAAAAAGCACAGAGGTCTAAAGATGAAGCGCACGCATACAATTTCAATTTTCGCTCTGTTTCTTACCCTTGTTATAGGATTACTTGCCTATGATCTCGCCTCTGCTGACCGGAGTATTCAAAAGAGATCACGCCCTGTCCTGGACACGGATCTTGAGGTTTCGCCTTACCGTGGGCCGGTTGACGCACTTGTGGTCATAGATGTTTTCAGCGATTTTCAATGACCGGCTTGTGCGAGGATGGCGCCTCTACTCGAGCAGTTGCTCGAGAAATACCCCGATGAGGTGAAGCTGGTCTTCAAGAACTTTCCCCTCAGACAACACAAACACGCCAAGATGGCTGCGGTGGCTGCATTTGCAGCCAGAAGGCAGGGAAAGTTCTGGGAGTTTCACGACCGGCTTTTCGATAATTTCGATAATCTGAGTGATGTAAAGTTTGTGGAAATCGCCCTGGAACTTGGTTTGGATATGGAAAAATTTGATAGAGATATCAACGATCTCAAAATAGTGGCGAGAATCAACCAGGATATCAGGTTCGGTGCCAATGCAGGCGTGCGAGGTACCCCCACCATCTTCATCAATGGAAGGCTCTCCCGGGCCAGGACCCTGGAAGCACTCCAGACTGCTGTGGAGAATGAACTGAAAAAAAGCCAGGAAAGGGGTGGCGGTGAGCGGGCAGACTAATGGACGATGGTGCTATCTCACGGTTATTCGCCGCCAAGACCTTTAAAGCCTACCAACTTCCCCTGGCTTGAAAAAATTGCCTATGTCTTCGCGTCGATGGGTGATGACGCTTTCAGGTAAGCTCTCCACAAAAATCTTTCCGTAGGATCTTTTGAATAGTCGGCAGTCAAGGACGGCCAAGATACCTTGATCGGTGGTTCGGCGGATCAAGCGGCCAAGGCCTTGTCTCAGGGCCAGAACTGCACTGGGTACCTGATACTCCCAAAAGGGGTTCCCACCCGCCTCCGCAATCTTCTCCAGACGCGCTGCCACCAGCGGGTCATCGGGCACCGCAAAGGGCAGCTTATCGACTATTACGCAGCTCAAGGTCTCTCCCGGCATATCCACTCCCTGCCAGAAGGAGGCAGTACCAAGAAGCACCGAGGAGGTATCCTCACGGAAGCGCCGTAGTAAAGCTCCCTTTGGCTGTTCACCCTGAACCAGAAGCTTGAAACGATGGAGAGCCGCAAGCCTCGAATGCACTTCTTGAAGGTTACGGTAACTGGTAAACAGCACAAATGCCCTGCCCCCGGTCTGCTCTAGAATGGCGGCCACTTCTTCGGCTACCGACGGAAGGAAATCCTTAGAGTCTGGCAGAGGCAGATCCCGGGGTAAGTAGATCAAAGCCTGCTCTCGGTAGGAGAAGGGAGCATCCAAAATGAGTCCCTGAGTCTCCGGCGGCAACCCTAACCTTCCCTTAAAAAACGATAAGTCTTTGCCAACGGCCAAGGTGGCAGAAGTGAAGATATACGGTCTGGCTCGCTGAAAAAGAATGTGCTGGAGGATGGGCGCTATTTGCACTGGCGAACCCCATAAAAAGGTACCCCGACCTCTCCTCTCGTACCAGTAGACGTAGTTGTGATCAGACTGAGCAAGCAAAAAATCGAGATCCTGGGAAATCTCTAACGTACGTCGATGACAGGCAGACAAGCCCTCACTGAGGTCTTGTAGACGAAAGAGCTGGATGGACAGCTCTGAAAGCCCCCGATCCAAATCGCTCCAGAGCTGGCGAACCTCGTTGCCAAGGGCCTCAAATCGGAAACGCTGCCTCCTGTCACCGGTGGGAAAGGCTTGAAAAAACTGTCTACCGACGGTTCCGATTTTTTCTGATAACTGCAGGAGAGCACGCTCTTTGCTAGCAGCCAGCTCAAAGGTGAGGTCGCGAATCAACTCAGCTAGCCGATAACTGCTTACCTGGATGCTAAAGTAGTTGTTTGCTGTTTCTTCAAGGAGATGAGCCTCGTCGAATATGACCACCTCATAAGGGGGAATAACCTGGCCGTACCCCCCCGACCGCACGGCTAGATCTGCGAAAAAAAGGTGATGATTGACCACGACAATCTCGGCAGTCGCTGCCTCCTGCCGCAGCTTGGTCAGGAAACACTGCTCGAATTTCGCACATTTTTGCCCCAAGCATTGATCCGCCCGAGCGCTTAGCTGCTCCCAACCGATGAAATCATCAGGCAACCAGTCAATCTCTGCCCGATCTCCGCTTTCAGTTTCTCGAGCCCAACGAACCAGTCTATCAGTTAGGCTATCCTGGGTGTCCGAGAGAAGCTCTGGCTGCTTAACAACACGGTGAAACCGGTAGAGACAGAGATAGTTCGCCCTTCCTTTCATACACACCGCTTTGAATGATTGTGGCAGATGTTTACTCAGGAAGGGAATATCGTGCTCCAACAACTGATCTTGAAGCGTTTTCGTCCCGGTTGAGATAATCGTTTTCCGCTGGCTAAGGACAGCTGGGATCAGGTAAGCGAGAGTCTTGCCTGTGCCTGTACCCGCCTCGATTACGCTTGCTCGTGCCTGGGCGATCGCCGCCTCAACCTCAGTGGCCATATCCTCTTGCACAGACCGATATTCGTAGTCACTAAGAACCCGACTCAATAGACCATCTTTGCCGAAGATTTTCTGCATGGCGGACTTCTTCTCACGAGGCGAGATCATAAAGGCATTAGCCGGTTGGAGAGTACTATAGCATTAAGGTAGGTAGTTAGAGTCCTGAAGCACGAAATCCGAACGGCCAAAACCTCTCCCTTGGCGTTGATCAGAATTGATTAAAACATTTAAAAATGTGAATCTCGGATTTGTTTCGTACTTTGTATTTCGATATTCGAAGGTGTCAGTTCGCTTGAAATGTGGAATCTGGAACCTGAACCTTGAGGACGTCTTTTGCGCCCTACATGGGTTCCGCATCCAGATCTCCTTTAAAGAATTCATCAGTGGCAAGTGTGGTCTCTTCACTTGTTTCGGTGGGAGCTGTTCCTTCCTTGAACGCTTCAAAGACACCGCTCTCATCGCCAGGCTTGGCAAGCATTCCTGTCTTCGGATCTATTTTTGCAAACACCACATTCTCTGGCACAGTGAAGACTCTTACCGGCTCTTTTGCGAGTATTTCGCTGGTGAAATCTACCCAAATGGGGCTCGCTGCTCTCGATCCGGTCTCAAATTTCCCTAGGGTTCTGTCGTCGTCGAAACCTACCCAAACGCCGGTTACGTAAGAAGGGGTAAAACCGATAAACCAGGCATCCTGAAGTTTGTTGGTGGTTCCGGTCTTGCCCGCAGCCGGCCGCCCGAGGGCACGTGCCCGCCAGCCGGTGCCATATTTCACCACCTCTTGGAGCAGATGCGTCATTATGTAGGCAGTATCTTTCTCGAGAACCCTCTCCCTTTGAGGTCTATGCTCCTCCAGCAGGTTGCCGTGGCGATCCAAAACTTTGGTAACAAAAATTGGACTCACAAGTTCACCTTGGTTGGCAAAAACTGAGTATGCGTTGGTAAGCTCAAGCAGAGAGAGTCCCGAAGAACCCAAAGCCAACGACAGATCTCGAGACAAGGGTGCGGTGATGCCGAAACGGCGGGAATAGTCTATGACATAATCAACGCCTATGTCTCGCAGGATTTTGATGGTCACCACGTTACGGGAAAAAATCAGGGCCGTGCGAAACAAGGTGGGGCCGTAGAACTTTTCCTTGTAGTTTTTGGGCTTCCACTTCCAATCCATTTGGTCATCGGTGTAGATGATTGGCGAATCGATGATGATAGTTGCGGGGGTATAGCCCTTGTCCAGGGCGGCAGCGTAGGTAAACGGTTTAAAGGAAGAGCCAGGCTGGCGGCGAGACTGAATGGCACGATTGAATTGGCTGTCGTTAAAATCGAGTCCACCCACCATTCCTTTCACATGACCGGTGACATTATCCATACAGAGCAGAGCACCCTGGACCTCAGGCTTCTGCTCCAGAGCAAGAAGCCAATCGTTGGTCTGAGTGTCGCGTTCCAACAAACGGACCAGAATAACATCACCAACGCTCAAAACCTCGGCGGGATCGCGAACTTTCACGGTGCCAGCTGCTATCTCGGGATCAGGCTTGCGAGCCCACTCCATGTTTTCCAGGGGTAGAGTGCCCAAAGCTTCACTCAACCGCACCGACACCTTTTTTTCTTTGCTGGAGACCGCAATAACCACCCCTTTGACCACAGCCTCTTGCTCGAGCCCGTTACCTGTTGCCGCCTCTTTCAACTGCTGAAAGAATGGTTCTATCTCCTCTTGCGTCAGATGCGCCAGGGGTCCCCTGTACCCCTGGCGTTTATCCAAGTCGTACAACCCTTTTTTCACGGCTTGCTGTGCCACTCTTTGGAAAGATACGTTCACAGTGGTGTAGACTTGAAGCCCCTCCCGATAAAGGACTTCCTGCCCGTATTTTTCCTCCAGATATCTCCGAACATGCTCGCTGAAATAGGGAACCTCACCAATATTCCAATCTTTCCGTTCCTTTACATCCAAGGCAAAGGCCAGAGCTTCAGCGGCTTGGTTGGTACTGATGTATCCATCTGCCACCATTCTGTTCAGAACATATACCTGCCTCTCCTTTGCCCGCCGCGGGTAACTGTACGGCGAATAGCGGCTGGGTGCCTGTGGTAGACCAGCCAGCATGGCAGCTTCGGCGAGGTTGAGTTCCTCTATGTGTTTGCCAAAATAGTTCTGCGCTGCAGCTTCCACACCATAGGCGCCGTGGCCCAAGTAGATCTGATTCAGGTACAGATAAAGGATCTCCTGCTTGGACAGGTATTTCTCAATTCTATAGGCAAGGATTGCCTCTCTCAGTTTCCGGGTGAAACTCCTCTCAGGGGTCAACAGCAACGATTTGGTTACTTGCTGCGTTATGGTGCTGCCGCCTTGAACAATGCCCCGTGCCTTGATGTTTTTCCACAGGGCCCGGAGGATACCAAAAAAATCAATCCCTTCGTGCTCAAAAAAGCGGGAGTCTTCTGCAGCCACGAACGCCTGAATAACTTTTAGGGGAATACGCTCCAAAGGAATCACGATACGCCGCTCCAAAGAAAACTCGGCGATGAGATTACCGTCGTCAGCATAGACGTTGGTGACAGTGCTCGGCTGGTAGTCTTTGAGAGAAGAGATCTGGGGAAGCTTACGGGTGACGCGGTAAAAACCATACCCGCCGGTCATAAGCAGCACAAGCACAAGCAGCAAAGAACCCCAGACTATGAAGCGAACTCTCCGCCTCTTGCGCCGTCTTCCAGGTAACTCCAGTTTTGAATACCCTCTCCGAATTAGCAAAACTCGTACCTCAATACTTCCAATACTGTCTCTGAATTTTCTTACCAGAAAACAAAATTTTAAAGCACTATGATAGTGATGTCAAAGCCATTTATACAGGAGTTGTACACATTCAATTCCCGACCCTTGCGTAGCAAAAAAATATGTGTTAAGGGCAGCGGAGCGAGACCGTTTCTCATAGAATTAGTCAATTGTCTTCCTGATATGTTCTCAGAATGTTAGACCTCCAGTTCTCTGCACCTAGTTCGGAGGCTGCAAAAAGTATGCTCACATCTGAAAATCGGAGTTGCGTTCTGAACATTGCTCACCGGGGTGGTTGCTCCCTGGCTCCAGAAAACACCATAGCTGCGGCCCGCAAGGCCCTAGAGCTCAGCGCTGATATGTGGGAGCTGGACGTGCAGATGACCGGTGATGGTGAACTCATTGTCTTGCACGACACCACTTTGCAGCGCACCTCAAACGTCAAGGACGTTTTTCCCCGCCGGCGACCCTGGCTGGTGCACGAGTTCAGCCTTGATGAGATCCGTCTTCTTGATTTTGGCTCTTGGTTCAAAGAACAGGATCCCTTTGGCCAGGTTGCCGCTGGTTTGGTTACAGAATCGGACCTAGCTCGTTATGTACACGAACCGGCGCCAACCCTGGGGGAAGCGCTTGCCTTCACTCTGGAGCATGGCTGGCGAGTCAACCTGGAAATCAAGGACTTGAGTGCAAATCCAGATCACCTCCAGGTCGTGAAAAAGATCGTAGCTCTGGTGGAGGATTTGGATATGGTGGACTCAGTCCTGATTTCGTCCACCAACCAGAACTACCTTGTGCGAATTAGAGAAGCACATCCCTCTATTGCCACCGGTGTCTTGGTCTCAAAACCTCATTCACACCCTGATACGCTCTTACGCGAACTTGGAGCTCAGGCCTATCATTCTTCTATAGCTGCCTTGCGGCCTGAAGATATTGCCTTGCTGAGCCGTCAGGATTTCCGGGTCCACGTCTGGAACGTCAATGACCGCAAGACCATGGAGAGACTTGTCCAGGCCGGGGTACATGGTATTTTCACGGACTTTCCCCAAATGCTCGCATCTGTTCTGGCGGATTGTGGTGGGGGTGCGCAAAAATAGGAAGAGACTCATCCACAGTGGAGTCCTGACCTTCTACGAGTGGTTACCTAGGCCGGCGACAATCTGTTGGATCTCTTTCTTGGATAGTCTTTGTGATCCAGCTAACATCTGTTCCAGAATTGGTAATGGTTGAGCATGCCAAGGATGGTTTTCGCCAGTATCGGTGAAATGTTCTGAATATGCGAAACATTTCGTTTTAGATTTTCTTGTTCATTATTCTACCAAATTTCGTGCTTACTATTGCAAATTTGTTGTAACATTCTCAATTTCTTGGCCGTAACTTGGAGACCGGGATGCCGCAGAGAAATTTAAATGGTCCGTCACCACCGTTCACATAGGTGTGCTGACTATTGGGTGGTACAAACACCACATCACCGGGTTCTACCTCGAACCACTCACCATCGATCTGTACCCGCCCTGTTCCCTCCATGATGAAGTTCTCGTGTTCGAAGGGATGGGTGTGATCGGGTGTATGACCACCGGGGGCTACTTCGATGACACGCAAAGCATAGGTGGGTGCGCCATCCCTTTCTTCGTCAATGACCCAACGAATGGTAACACCGGGAGCTTCATCGCCAAAGATCTCCGCCGGCACTTTCGTGTAGTGACAAACTTTTGCTGTGGGTTTGGTCATTTGAGTATCTCCTTCCTTGCGCATAGAGCATAGAGCAAAGCGCATAGCGCCAAGCGTTCGAGAGAACAAAATGTTAACGGATAATGGATTTGTTTTCCCCCCTCGACTGTTCAGGGTTAACCATTTCCAGTTGACTGTCTGCTGCTCGCTGACGCCCTAGACCTCCGGTGGCCTCACCGCTTCGAACAAAGCTGAATAATCACTATCAGCGTAGCCTTTGTCAAGGGTTACCCTGAGCAGATGAAGTATGCCTTCTATGGTGCTGACCTCAAGATTGAGGGCTTGTGCTTCATTACGAAACAGATTCAGATCCTTGACGAGATGTTTGCTGGGGAAATGGGGATTATCGTAATCGCCATCGAGCAATCGCTGCAACTTCTTGTCAAAAGTCGGAGCATAGAGAGCGCTCTGACGCAAGATTTTCATGAAAAGATCCACCTCGACCCCCCACCTTTGGACAAAGCCTAAGCTTAGGGCAAAACCGGCCGTGAGAGAACCAATGAGCTGGTTCAGAGCAAGTTTTAGGGCTGAACCCTTTCCCACCTCGCCAATCATGAGAGGTTCGGGACCGAAGCATTGCAAGAGGCCTGACCAGCGCACAAACTGTGCCTCAGACGCTCCCACCATAACCAGTAAATTACCCGTGCTGGCTTCCGGAATGCTCCCAAGCACCGGTGCCTCAAAATAATCGCCTCCCCTCTGAACCACCTCTCCCTGTAAGGCGATGCTCTCCGTTGGCGCTATGGTGCCCATTTGGATCACCGTGCGGTCGCTCAAGTCTGCGCTCGGATCTTCATTGAAAAGCACCTCTCTAATCGCTCCAGCGTCAGCGAGCATCAGGATCACGCAGTCAACAGAACCAATGGCCTCTGCTGCGGATTCGGCATCTTCGGCGCCAGAGGACCGGAGCGGCTCGCTCTTTGCACTAGTACGGTTGAAAACCACCAATTGATAACCCGCGGTGAGGAGTCTTTCGGCCATGGGACGACCCATAAGACCAGTACCGATAAGAGCAACTCTCATAGTCTTTCCCTCTAACCTTCTCGCTGAATGAGTAACTATTCAGTCCTGTAAGGCAAATTCAACCGCAGCTTGAGCATGAATTGCAGTGGTATCAAAAAGCCGCAGTGGGCAGTCTTCTTGATTGATCAACAGCGATATTTCTGTACAACCCAGGACAACCCCTTCGGCCCCCAGTTTGTCCATGTCCCGGATGATTCGAACAAATTGTCTTTTCGACTCCCCTTGAACCTGTCCCAGACAGAGTTCGTTGTAAATCACCTGATGAACGATTTTGCGGTCTCTTTCAGGGGGAATCATCACCTCGAAACCGTGATCTGCAACAAGGCGACCCTTGTAGAAATCCTCCTCCATGGTGTATCTGGTTCCCAGGAGTGCAACCCTGCTCATTCCTGCCTCTCTTATCTCTGCTGCGGTGGCGTCAGCAATATGCAGAAGCGGAATGGTGACCGCCCGCTGGACCTCTGGTGCCATTTTATGCATGGTGTTGGTGCAGATGAGCAGGCAGCCTGCCCCTGCCAGCTCGACGCTCCGGGCGGCATCACAGATTATCTCTGTAGCGTCCTTCCATCTGCCCTCATGCTGCAGTGACTCTATCTCATGGAAATTGACGCTATAGAGCACGATCTTCGCCGAATGAAGCCCTCCCAACCTTTCTTTGACCGTTTCATTGATTATTCTGTAATACTCGGCAGTGGATTCCCAGCTCATGCCTCCAATTAATCCGATTACTCTCATGGATCATTCTCCAGAGCGTCATTGCAAAATGATGGTGCTCCCATTGAAATAAAGAGTTCTCCAGGTAGTACACCCAGCAAATTGCACCTGGATCCTGCGGCAGTAGAAACCGTTGATTTTCCAACTAGTTCCCACCCGGAAACTCGGCCTCGTGCTGTCATTCTGAGGAGCGAAGTGACGAAGAATCTCTGACTTACTGAATCGTCAGAGATTCTTCCCGGAGTTTATCCCTTCGACGGGCTCAGGGCAGGCTCTGACCCTGTCGAAGGGCTCAGAATGACACTTGATAGTTTCCGGATGGAGACTAACTAGCAGTACTATCAAGTGGTAAGGATTGCAAGTCTGACCAGAAAAAAAGAGGTGAGATTAAGCATCCCCCGGGGAAAGGCCGTACGAGCTAAGCATCATGAGATCACTGATTTTTTGTTTCTCCATCACGGTACTGTCTGAACAATCTTTTGAAAGCACTGTCAAAAAACGTATTGAGGTCGTAAAAAGATGATACCGTCTCTCTAAGGCGAAGACTATATTGCTTCTTACTCACAATATCCACGATAGACATACTGTATCTCGCTTCGAGCAAAGGGGAAGTCCTCCCATGACTTTCACTTATGTCTACACGTCCTAATAAGACTGCATCAACGTCTAATTCACCACCTAACTGAGATATCAGATCAATTTTGGGCTCTGCATTTGAAAAGAACTTTGGTTTCGTGAAAAGCTCCTTTGCTGGATAGTTAGCCATAAGGTTGTCTATGACTGAGGTGCCATACTCATTCTTGAGATCATAATAAGAATATAGTGGCAAAAACACCTGAGTGACATCAATTGCTTGGTTCAGGGCACTGAGTACTACAGCTCGGTGTATTCCGGCCTGCCGTCTTTCGACCCATGGAAATACAGCCAATGTATATCTTTCTTCATATTGGGGTACAACTCGGTGGTGTTCCTCTTTTAGAAGCGCCAGTTGCGTCTGAGGTAGCAGGTTTCCACCCGAAGTCGCTTGCACGGGTTTAGGCCTAGAACTGGCCACTGCCGAATTTTGCATTGCACTCTTGTTTTTTTTCCCATGTGTCAATGTAGCCACATTTTCTTTTGGTTGCGGTGGTTCTTTGTCGACCCCCTTTTTATCGAGTTGTTGTTCTAATATTTGCAACCGCTGCTCAAGCTCTTTGACCTGCGATTTTGTTTGATCCGGTTCACTACGTGGAGGTACCGGCTCATCCATTCTGACAAAGACAAAATCCCCTTTGTCAAGCCGTGGGTCTCTAATTTTTCCATATTGCGGATGTTGCGCCGGATTGTATTCTGGGACCGTATTCTTCAGATAAAGTCCCAATTCTTCTCCGGTTATGTAACCATCGGGGATGGGCTCTCGAGCCCGTCCCTCCAATAGGTCCAGAAAAGCTTGCTTGAACACGCTGTGATCCGGCACCGGTTCATTGGCCCGACCAGCTGTGATGAATTGTCTGACCGGATACCGCACTTTATCTGAAAGAACCTCCGGGGTTGCTCGCTCTCTCAGATTTAACACGGTTCCTGAGAAACAACTGTCAAACATAAACAAGACATGCTTGGCTCTGATCATTTTAGCCTGGGTCACCAAAGTTTGCATGTCCACGCTAGACAGATCGAATCCCAACGGATCTTTTTCGGGAACAGGGGCATTCACCATCACAAGGTATCCGAGTTGCTCGCCGGTCGCCATTGGCTTGGTGTGACCATGTCCGGCATAGTAGAATAACAGTCTATTATTTTCGTACCCACCATGTTGCAGCACAAATTCACCAAGGACCCTATTGAAATCGGCTCTGGTGAGATCTTTTTTGAGCGTTACCTTGAAACCATTTCTGCTGAGAACTTCAGCAACTTCCTCAACGTCTCGAATGGCACCAGGGAGAGGATCCCACCCCTTGCTATAGTTCCCATTCCCAACAACCAGGGCGTAAGAACCACTGTAGAGGTCAATGGTTTCCCCTTTGACGGTTCTTGCTGTTACCTGTATGGACCGTGTTTTCGCCGCCAACTGGGTAGAACTAGTGAGAACCATCACCAACAACAAAACCAGAAATCCAGTGAAGCGTACTGTGTTCATGCTAAACTCCGTATTGCGGATGTGAGGCTGAACGACAGGTTTGCGCAGTGTTCAGGCTAGCGCATTTTATACTTCTTTAATAGGGATTAAGGTCAAGATAACTCCGGGATTACTGAGTGTCAACGCAAGGACTGTCTATTTGGTGGGATTCTGTTAGGATGAGTGGAGAAATTGGGTATAACCTGCAATGTCCATCATGCATCTTTATCCGCCACCCTCTATATTTTACCGAGCTGCCAACCCACAGCCCTGGCACTTTGTGATAATTACCCACCGTGAGATCCTGTGTAAAGTGGAGAGCATCAATCCATATGCTGCCATGGCTGACCATACGGTTGTTCCGATCTTGCCCTGTGGTGACGTGAGCGTAAAGAAGTTTCCAGGCAACTGGGTTTTGCCCTGCGCAGCAGCTTCCTCGAGAGGACAGGTTTACAGTGGAGAGAGTGCATTATAATCAGTGGTAAGTAGAAAAGCACAGTGGTATATAATCATCCAACGGATTCGGGAACAAAACGAGAAGAGAGGTAATGACACCATGAGTAAACTTCTTTGGCAACCTTCGGAAGAACGCATCAAGAGCAGCAATATGTACCACTTCATGCAGCACGTCAACGCTCGTCATGGCACTCGTTTTAGTGACTACACAGACCTCTACAACTGGTCCATTGAGGAGAGTCCCACTTTCTGGGCAACCCTCTGGAATTACGCCGAGATTATTCACAGCCGTTCGTACGACCAGGTCGTGGATGATGTACATAAAATGCCCGGCGCCAGGTGGTTCGAAGGAGCTCGGCTCAACTTTGCAGAAAACGTACTCAGGTACCGAGACGATCGTCTTGCCCTCAGCTTCAAGGGAGAAGATCGCCCCACAGTAAGCATTACCTATGGTGAGTTGTATCAACAGGTTGCCGGGCTGGCTAAGTCACTGCGAGATATGGGCATCAAGACGGGAGATCGTGTTGGCGGGTTTATGCCGAACATGATTGAAACGGTTATTGGGATGCTCGCCGCCACCGGCATCGGCGCCATCTGGTCTTCTTGCTCTCCTGATTTTGGCATCAAGGGCGTCCTGGACCGCTTTGGTCAAATTGAGCCTCGCGTCCTCTTCACCGCTGATGGCTACTTTTACAATGGAAAAGCATTTGATTCTTTGAAATCAATTTCCGAAATCATCAATCAGCTCCCCAGTATTGAAAAGGTAATAGTGGTTCCCTATAAAGATCCAGATCCTGCTCTTGACAAGCTCCGCAACGGGGTGCTCTTTCAAGACTTTCTCGCCGAAGGGGTCACAGCCCTTCCCTTTGAACAGGTTCCCGCCAATCATCCCCTCTATATCCTTTATTCATCGGGAACCACGGGAGTTCCCAAGTGCATTGTCCACGGGGTGGTGGGCACCCTTCTCCAGCACATAAAGGAGTTAAAGCTACACTCAGATGTGAAACGGGAAGACACCATTTTCTATTTCACCACCTGCGGCTGGATGATGTGGAACTGGCTCGTCAGCTCTCTGGCCCTTGGCGCCCGGGTGTTCCTGTACGACGGTTCTCCTTTCTATCCAGGTCCGGAAGCCATGTGGCAGATGACGCAGGATGAAAAAATCACCATTTTCGGAACCAGTGCCAAATATCTCGCCGCCCTGGAAAAAGCGGGGGTAAGACCCAAAGAATCTTTCGACCTGACGCCACTTAAGGCCATTCTCTCTACCGGTTCCCCTCTCTCTGTTGAAAGCTTCGAATTCGTCTATCGGGATATCAAACAAGATCTCTGTCTCTCATCCATCTCCGGCGGCACAGATATTATCTCCTGCTTCGCTCTCGGAAATCCCATGGGATCCGTGTATGCTTCTGAGCTCCAGTGTCGGGGTTTGGGCATGAAGGTGGAGGCCTATGACGCGCAGGGGAACTCCGTCATCGGCGAAAAGGGTGAGCTGGTCTGCACTCTGCCTGCACCAAGCATGCCCATATATTTCTGGAATGACCCGGACCATAGCAAGTATCACAAGGCCTACTTTGAGACATATTCTGGAGTTTGGCAGCACGGGGATTACATCGAGATTACCGAACACGGCGGCGTTATCATTTACGGGCGCTCGGATGCCACCCTCAATCCTGGCGGCGTCCGTATCGGCACTGCAGAAATATACCGTCAGGTTGAGAACATACCCGAGATCCTGGACAGCCTTGTAGTCGGACAGGATTGGGACAATGATGTCCGGGTTGTTCTCTTTGTAAATTTGCGGGAGGACAGCCAGTTAACCGAAGAACTGATAACTAGAATCAAGACAACTATCCGGAAAAACTGTACACCCAGACACGTCCCTGCCAAGATCATAGGAGTGAAAGACATCCCGTACACCATCAGCGGCAAAAAGGTTGAACTGGCGGTTCGCAACGTCATCCACAGCCAGGAAGTCAAGAACAAGGATGCCTTGGCCAATCCTGAGGCACTGGACTATTATGTGGATCTACCCGAACTGAAATCGTAAAGAAAAATCGCACCTCTCGATTATCTATGCGATCATTTGGAGGTCTTGTCGACCTCGGTCCCGCTTTATCACACCGATCTATTGGCTTCGATCCGCGAACATTTTGCCCCTTGTAACAATCACCCCAATCAACCGACCAATACATACAGTGCAAAGAGTAATTGGCGTGTCACTCTGTGTTTGATTTCCAAAAGGGTCAGCTTCTGGGGGTTCATTCAATGAAGAGAGGAAAACTGAGAGCACTATCGTCCAGGATACCATTTGTGGTTCTCCCCCTTCTGTTAGGGCTAATGTACTTTGCTACGCATGAATTTGGCTCTTCTGCCGTCGTCAAAGAGGTCGGGAAGACATACATTGTGGACAGGACGGGTGAACGATGGGATGTAACTCAGGCCATATCACTCGGTTTCGATCCTGAGGGATTCGATTTTGGTCTGGGCAGAAATGCTTTTACCCCGTTGGACGACTCTTTTTTAACTGACGATACCACTGACGTCTCCCATAACATGCGCGTTATCGGTATTACCGATGGCTCTCGCGCTCAGGCTTACACCATACGTCGACTCCTTGGACATGAAATTTCAAACAGCAAAGTGGGGTCTGAGCCGGTGGCTGTAAGCTACTGACCGCTGGTTAACCTGGCGGCTGTGTACAGCCGTGAGATAGATGGACAGACCTTGACCCTCGTCCCTTCTGGTTGGACATACGAGAACACCTTCGTTCTCTATGACAAAGAGACAGGAACTCTTTGGTATCCCGATAAAAACGGTCTCATGGGAATTCAGGGCACATATTTCAAAAAACTGCTACCAGAGGTTCCCCACGAGGTAACCCGCTGGGGAAAATGGATCAAAAAGCATCCTCGTACGAGGGTGTTGAAGTGAAGAATCCAAAGGTGCTATTAGCGATGACAAAAATTCTGTCGAAATCAGGCAACATCGGGAAGAAATCAGGGCTAACTGGTTTCTTGAACACTGCGGGGCTTCGCCGGGATGGCGTTCTCCTCAGAATCAAGACCTGGTTGCAGCACCATTTGCACCCCATGCATTTGTGGAGCCTTCTGGGAAGTCATTGCCTGAAATGTTTCAAGCAGTATGAAGCTCGTATCTGGCAACCACTTTTGCGCCGATGGCTCAAAGGAGGTCTTTCAGGCATTCTTTTCCAAAAAAGATCATAAATGCACAAGAACTGAGATGTAAAAACAAGTCATATGAAATCAACCTACTTTCTTCCCCAACCCCAACCTCCCTCTCCCTAACTGGAGGTGGTTACAGGAAAATCCTCTAACCACCTCCAGCTAACCGCTCAGAATTCTTAGCTTACTCGAAACATTTTTCAATACTAATTCAGAAAACGATTATGTACTATGCTCCGTATTCTGGCGGTGCGAGAAGGGTTGAATGAACATTTACCACGAAACCACAGGGCTAGCTTAAATCCGAAATCCGAATATCGAAACTGGGGCACCGCCTCGAGGGTTGGGACTCCGAAGAGGAAATCCCAAACAAATTCGAATTTTCAAAATCAAAATGACCGAAACAACAGACAAGTCCTTTGAATGAGTGCCCATCCGGAAACCAGTAAATGTCATTCTGAGCCCTTCGACAGGCTCAGAGCCTGCCCTGAGCCCGTCGAAGGGATAAACTCCGGGAAGAATCTCTGCGGACCAAGGAACCACGAGATTCTTCGTCGCTACACTCCTCAGAATGACACCCAGAGAGCTGGTTTCCGGATTGACACTCATTAGTTCCGTTTAGAACATTTGAGAACCTGCCCTGTGGAATGCCGCCCGTTGGCGGCCCTCCTTCGGAGGATTCCACAGGGTGAAGATTTTGGATTTGCCCTTCGACGTGGCTCAGAGTGGTGAGCTGGTCGAACCATTTCGTGCTTCGAAACCGGGGACCAGGCCGCACGGTGGGGAGTCCGAAGGACCAATTTCGTATTACGAATTTGAGTGCAAACAACCCCGCTGTGCACTCCATGTCTCTATGGCTGCCGAAAATAATACACCGGATAAGTGCTAGAAGCCTTGTGCCGAGCTAAAGATGTAGGCAAATTTTAAAAAAAACGGTTATGTACTTTGCTCCGCAGGATAGCTACACGGCCCCTCTCTCCTCGAGAGACTGTGTCGCAATCAGTCATCCCGGCCAAGTCCCGCCACGCGGGAAGCGAGCCGGGATCCAGACGACGTCCCCGCGAAGGCGGGAAACCAGAAAGCAAAACCTTTCATTATAGTTTTCTGGATTCCGGACATCCGCCTCCGGCGCATTCCGGAATGACGGGTTCATGCAATCACGTCATTCCCGCGCAGCTTGTCCCCGA
>CAYFXH010000046.1:0-4099 GCA_964346905.1 uncultured Desulfobacteraceae bacterium
CAGATTGTTCAGGGATGTTGCCACTTGTGAATGCTCTGGCCCCAGGACTTTCTCCTCTATTGCCAGGGACCGCTGGAAAAGGGACTCCGCTTGAAAGTATTTGTCTTGGGAATAATACAGTGCCGCCAGATTGTTCAGGGATTTCGCTATATTGAGATGGTTAGAATGAAATGTATTTTCTGCAACTTTCAATGCTTTCTCGGCTACTTTGGCCGCTTCTGAATACTTTCCTTTTTGATACAGCGTGATTAATTGCTGATTTAATGCTAGCCATACGGCCTTGTGACCGTATGTGGAGGTAGTAAACGATACGACCAGGACTGTTACAAAAATAATTCTAGCAAAGGTTTTCATTACTGCACTTCCCTTTTGTGTAAAACGATGGATTTCGCCAAGATAGAGATTGGCAGCCAGCTAAAACCACGTTACCTTGAGTTCATGGACCTTGTCAATGAAAAACTACCACATTGTGGCATATATTGGGTGATTCAGAAGGAGGGGTAGAGTGCATAGAAAGTCAAAAACTCACATCAGTCTGGTGGCACACCGTAGACAACTTGTGAGAGAATATTTCCAAAATCAACCACAGTATATAGGAAGATGACAAGAATGTAGGAAAGTTGTGTCTACAGTTCCAGTTGGTTGGTAGGGGAAGGCCAGAAACAGAGATGATCCATTGAGAGAATCTGTTTTATTCTGTGTGGTTTGAAGCTCTAACGTAACTGTGTATATCCGTCAGATTAAAAAAAGACGATTATTTCTTTTGCTCCGCAGGATAATGACACGGGCCCTCACCCCTTGAGAGACTGCGTCGCAATCGGTCATCCCGGCCAAGTCAGCCTGCACCGGACCCGAGCCGGGATCCAGACGACGTCCCCGCGAAACCGGGGAACCAGAAAGCAAAACTTTTCATTATATTTTTCTGGATTCCGGACATCCGCCTCCGGCGAATTCCGGAATGACGGGTTCAGGCAATCACGTCATTCCCGCCCCGCATCAAGTGCGGGGTAGACTGCGGCGGGAATCGAGGCATCATTTAGTAATGTGTATTTGTGGATTCCCCTTCTATTTGGCTCAGGGTGGGTCCGGGAACGGTGGAGGTTTTGAGTGGTGAAAAAACCGGGAGATATTTTCCCGGCTCAGCCCTGTAATAAATACCGGCCGTCGTCCGACTCCTTTGCATTGGGGTTCGCAGCAGCAGCAGCACCTGTAAGAGATGACCCACAGAACAGGGGTGAGGTATGGGAAAAACACTTGTTGTCATAATAAGTTTTGTCTTGTTCACCAACTCTCCGGTTTGGGCTCAGGATGCTCTGTATTTTTATAATCTTGGCATCGAGAGTTCCATGGCCAAAAGAAAGGTCTTTTACTTCAGCAAAGCTTTGGAATTGAATCCGAGGCTGGCTGTTGGGTATGAGCAACGAGGCCTCCTCTACTATTTTCAGGGTAAGTACACAAAAATGGTCAAAGACTTCAAGATCCTTACGGAACTGGAGCCCCATGAACCGGAAGGACACCTCATGCTCGGACTGGCATACACGAAAAAAGCTAGCTATGACAAAGGTGTTGCTGGTTTCACCCGGGCTATTGAGCTGGATCCGCAACTCGCAAGAGCGTACAATCATCGGGCGGAGGCCTATCGCCTAATGGGCGAGCATGAGAAGGCTATCAAAGACTCCACCAGGGCCATTGAACTAGGCGACACCGAGCACGCCAACGCCAGAGCGCATGAGACCCGAGCAAGGGCCTACAGTGAATTGGGGAAGAATGCATTAGCTCATGCAGATCTTAACGAGGCTTATAGGCTAGACCCCAGTTTTTTCTTTTACCTTCACCCCTCGAGCACCGATTCCTATGCTCAGTTCGTATCCAATTCCAGCTTTGCCAGCAAGAACGGCATACGCTGGCTTGGACTGGTGGGAATACTTGCCCTCTTGTTTGTCGTCGTCTTCAAACTGGCCTTGCCGTCTCCCAACAAAACCGATCATAATGAATGGTGATAGTGCTGACCGGTCTTCCTGTGGCAGAAGCCCCGATTCGAGATTCAGAATCAACCCATTGAACCTTCTGCCTGACCAGGAATGATCGCTGCTGGACTGAAGGCAAAAGCCGGACCAGAGGCCATGCAAGAACATGCAGTCATTCTTTTTGATGGGGTTTGCAATCTCTGCACGTGGTCGGTGCAGTTTATTATCAAGCATGATCCCAAAGGCTACTTCAAGGTGGGAGCCCTGCAGTCTGAGGCAGGGAGAAAAGTGGCAAAGAGACACGGAATTCCGGTTGAACCAAAGAGCAGCATTGTCCTCATTGAGGGTTCCAGATGTTTTACCAAGAGCGATGCCGCCTTGAGGATAGCCGCCCACCTTTCAGGTCTCTGGCCCCTTTTGCGAATTCTCTCCATCATCCCCAGGCCCATGAGAGACTGGTGCTACGATGTAGTAGCCAAAAACCGCTACAGGTGGTTTGGCAAGAAAAACACGTGCATGGCTCCCTCTAGGGAAAACGTGAGCAGATTCATTCAGTACGAGTAACATGCATTTTTGCCCTAAAGATGTCTGAAAGAGCATTTCATCTGCCGAAAACCTTGTTTTCGGATGGGCACTGACAAGACAGCCTGGTCAGCGAAAGACTTCCCATCAATCAGCATAATTCCTTTGATGACATTCAGTACCACCTCCTTTGGCACCGTTTTTGCTCGTAGTCAACCGTACAGTCTACCGTGCCCGGTAAGGCGGCTGATCCTTCAGTCTGAGACGGGCTCGAAAGCCCTCCTGAACGGCTGTAAAACCATCCTCCGGAGCGTTGGTATGAAGAGAGAGGAAAATGGCCAACTAACTCTTAAGACAGTTCCCGGCGGAAAAAGCCAAGAAGCGATTATCGCGTATCTGGCGAAGCTTTTCAAAAATGCGTCTCAAGATAAGTTGGCCACTTTCGTTACCAAGACTCCAGCTGTCCTGAGCAGGAATGTGCCCGCCAACACTGCTAAAAAAATCATCGCCGAACTAGAAAAGCTGGGTGCCACCGCAGTGTATGTGCCTAACGGTTCTCCGGGTTCTGAAGCCACCCAGGAAAGAACCTCTCCGGAAGCCCGAGCTGCAGCTCTTAAACAACCACTATTTGGGGCCTTTCACGATACATTACCCCGCGTGCCTGTTTCCGGCTTATATAGATTGGGGTTATCCCTTGTCGCTTTTGCCATGCTGCTTTTGCCGCTCGTTTACCTGGGGCTGATCGCCGCCGTCTGCTACGTGTTGTATTGGCATGCAACTGAAAGCGTCGAGTTGTTTCACACAGTGAGCAATAAGCGAATGGCTCTTTTCGCTTATGGGGCCCCCATGCTTGTTGGGGGATTGCTCGTGCTTTTCATGATCAAGCCGCTTTTTGTCCGGCAAGCGTGGTATTTCAGGCCGAGCAAGATTGAGCGAAGGGATGAACCCCTGCTCTATGGTTTCGTGGAAAGGCTCTGTAGGAGAGTTGGCGCGCCCATGCCGAGTGAAATTCACCTTGACATCAATGTCAACGCCTCGGCCAGCTTCCGTCGTGGGCTCTTGAGCATTTTCAGCAACGACCTGGTACTCACCATCGGACTACCGTTGGCCGGGGGACTGAACCTGCACCAGTTCGTTGGGGTGTTGGCTCACGAATTCGGCCATTTCGCCCAAGCCACCGGTATGCGCATGACCTACATCATTCGTTCGGTCAACTTCTGGTTAGAGCGAGTGGTATACGAGGAGGATGAGTGGGACGAGCGTATCCGCCGCTGGAGCCGGGAGTGGGATTTTCGCATTGCCATTGTATTGCTGATCGCGCGGCTTTTTATTTGGCTCACTCGCAGAATCCTCTGGTTCCTCATGGTGTTTGGCCATGCCATTAGTAGCTTCATGTTGCGGCAGATGGAGTATGACGCGGATCGCTATGAAACCCATCTGGTGGGACCGGAGGTGTTCGAATCAACGGCGCGGAGACTGGTGGAACTCAACATGGCGTATCAGTGGGCTTTTCAGGACCTTGAAAACTCCTGGGATGAAGGTCATTTGGTTGACAATCTCCCGGCCCTGATTCTGGCCGCATTGGCCATGTTCCCGATCACCGTGCTGCT
>CAYFXH010000046.1:4109-29071 GCA_964346905.1 uncultured Desulfobacteraceae bacterium
GCACCGCACCACGCGATATCCATGCGGCAGATTCCCGCGGCCGCCCGGCAAGAGCTCCTGAAGGTTCACTTCGTAGAATCCCAGACGGGTCTGTTCGACACCCATCCTTGCAACCGCGACCGGATCGCCAGTGCCAGGGCACTGAAAGCCCAGGCTTTGTTTAAGCTGGATGTCTCCCACCCAACAATCCGGGAAAGCATTGACCGGGTCCACGATACGGACCCTGCAGGGGTTTTCAGCGTTTCCCCGCCGGCATCCATCCTTTTCAAAGATTTTGCTGGTCGCTCCAGTAGCGTGTCTCTTGACTACTATCGCACCGTCTTCGGTAAAGAGGTAATGCCCAAAAACCTCGTTAGTGCCGACGCCATGGTGAAAAGCCAGGACGAGGAGTGGGAATACGCCAAATCCCTGAACCGTTTTTACCAGGGCCAGTTCAGTGTGCTCAGGCCGTTAGGTTTTCCTGGCAAACCCATCCAGCCGCCGTCAAATCCTCAGGAGATCCTCCAAACAATCAAGTCCAACCGTGAACTGATCACAGATGCTGTAGCAAAATACGGTCCGGCCCTCGAGAACTTCATCGATCTTGAAGGGCAAATCATACAGGCATTTCAAATCAGGGCCCTACTGGATGCTGGCTTCCCTCTTTCTGATGCTGACATTAACGGCATGAACGTTACATTCCAAGAAATTGAACAAGGGAAGCGTCTCGCCGTCTTAAACAAGCTCAATCCCTACGAAAAGATCCTCCACGATCGTATGATGGGAGCCCTCCAGCTTCTGAGCGTCCAGGCTGTGGCTGACAGAGTCGAAAACGGTGAAGAGCTGAAGCAGATGACGGTGCGGTTCATGAAGAGTGCGCATTTGCTTGAAAAGCAACTTGAAATTGTCAGGGATCTCAACATTGCTTATCAGCAACTGGGCGTTCTGGTGAACCAGTTGGAAGGCAACCAGGAAAATGAGCGGTTGGTGCGTCAGATAAGGAAAAAAATGCTAGAGGTGCGCAAGTCCCTTGCCGCCCTCAAAAATCGACTGGACTCGGAGGACTATCCGTTCGAACACACCAAGGACAAAATGACGCTGGGAGATTTCGTCCTCGGGTATATTCCTGGCGAGGAAGAGTTGGGCCCCCTTCTTGATGCGGCCTATCAGGCCCTAGACAAGATATGGAGGGTCTACGAGCGTCTTGCCGGGCGGTTGGCAAACACGGCGGAGCTGGTTGAACAAGCCTTGGGGTTGCCGCCTTTGCCCGAACCCCGGCAGAGCTAGAAGCAACCGGGTCAGTTCCATGTGCAACCCACCGGCTGAGTTGAGATGGGGAGTATCCCCATTATCTTCTCCAGCCGGCCAGCGCCAGGCAAAACCAGCCGACGATAAATGCCAGGCCACCCAAAGGCGTAATAGCGCCTAACCAGCGTTGCCCCGTTAGGGTGAGCAGATACAGGCTGCCTGAAAACAAAACCGTTCCAGCCAGAAACAGCCAACCTGAGGTTGCGAGTAACCGAGCAGCAGACCACTGCGCCCGAGCCACAGCCAGCAGCGCCAGGGCATGGTACATCTGGTAGCGCACCCCGATTTCAAAGGTGGCCAGGAGCTCAGGTTCGATCCTGGTCTTGAGACCGTGAGCTCCGAAGGCCCCCAGAACCACCGCCAACCCTCCTGAAACACTTGCCAAAACGAAAAACAACCGCTCCATCAAAATCTCCTTACCCATTTTTGGTAATACCAGTTTTGGGTAAAAATGAGGATTTTTTTGAAATCACGAAACAGTACCTGTGCGGCTTATGTCTGCATAAACCAGTATGAGATGGTGAATGCTGTCTTATTGACTTTTGGAAGAGGCCCCTCATAGCTTGATCCCATGGTGGCAATCTTTGTTAGTTGGCACGTCTATTGCACAAATTTACATCGGGTAAAAATTGTGGCGTGGCAAAGAGTATGACAATCACCTTACCATGTAGCAAGTGTATCTCAACCTTTTGCGCTTTCCTCTAAGGTGATGCCGCAAAATGACAAGAGAATCTTCATGCGTCTCTGCCAAGGAAATTGACTGCTCTTATTTTGTGTTGATCTAAACATAACAGGGCCCAATGAAAAAGACCCTTTCTGACTCAAGCATTCTGCGTAACATCCCAAAACCGGATGATCCCCAGGCAGAGATCAAGGTCAAGCTCGCACAGTTCCTCCTCGCCCTAATTCAGGCCTTTCTCCGCACCGGTTACTACACTCCCGATCATCCCGAATCCAAAAAGGCCAAGGTGGGACTCTACGAAGATTTTCAGAACCTTTTCATTCAGAGGAACGAGTTGACCTTCTTGGTTCGCGATGTTCCCGGGGGGAAGAACATCCTCATCGAAGGAGTACTACCAGAGGTCCAAGACCTCAATTCGCTCATGATAGAGGGGATGGCCGAGATGTACGTCCCCAGATTTGCCAAATACCTCGAGGACAAGGATCTCATCAGTTTAACCCTGAAAAACAGTATGACTCGGACGGAATTCACGAATTTCGTCGATCTCATGGGTGAACCGACTTTTGTCGATACGAGAGACAAGGACGATAAAGAACGATTCAGCCAGACCCTGCGAGAGAGATCCATTTTCAACATTTCATACATCTTCAATGAAGAGCTCCTGGCTGAGGAGCGGAACATTCCCTGGCGATCTCAAATCGCCCTTTCCCGCCTCAAGAAAGACTTCAGCATGGTCCCCCTCTATGCAGACCTGGACCTAGAGGGGCTGCGAGAAGTGAGGTCGCAAATCATTCAAGACGTCGTCCGGCCTGTGCAAAACGCTGAAGCCATCTACTTTGTGTTACTGAACAGTGATTTAGCCGTGACCAAAGAATTCAAAGAAGCTGAAATTGACGAAGAAATGATCAATTGTCTCTCTGATGAACTGCTCTTTAAGGTATCCCGGACATTGCTCGAGCAAACCCTCCAGCACGGAGAGACTGAAACTGGTCAGGAAAAATCGCTATTACTTGCCCGACAGTTCGCCAATACCCTCAATCTAAGGGATATCCAAGGAAGAGAGTCCATACTCGAGGAGTATGTCAAACACAAACTTATTTCCATTGAACAGCTGCCAAAGACCACCCAGCTCAGAGTCAGGCTTGAGCGGTTCACAAAGAAATTTCTCGAGGACAGCAATTCTTTTTTCATTCAGTTCGACAAAATACAGGACGGAGAAAAATTTCTGCGAATTTCTCGATCACTCATCGAAATAATTCCTGATTTGATGCGCCAAGATCAGTACGAAGCAATTCTTGAGATTATTAATTACTACGATCGACATTTCAATGAGTCAAAACCCCACTCAGGCCATGCAGCTGAAATTCTGGATGAAATCGCCAAGGGCGATATCATCTTGGCATTAAAGGGAAAGTTTCTCATCGGGAAAAAGGAGCTATGTGAGGCCATCGCTCCCATTTTTCTGAAACTCGGGGTTCGATCTGTGCCGCAACTTGTCTCCATTTTGGTAAGAAGCCACGACCATTTAGTCCGAAAAAATGCCTGCGAGATAATCGTCCAGATCGATCCATCGACCATCAGCTTCGTCCTCAATAAACTAAACGAAAAGGGAAGTGAAATAAGAGCCATAATCGACACCTTCCGAGTACTCGGAGAAATAGAACCCGATGAATGGATGTACCCCTTGGCCAACACCCTCCTAAGCTATCTCAATCATGAAAACTCCCACATCAGAGCGGAAGCTTTGCGGCTATACTCCTTAATAAAAGGGGCTGAGGGCAAAGTATTATATCTCGATCTCCTCAATGACGCCGATATTAGTGTTCAGAAAGAGGCGATTCAATGTCTGGCCAGAGTCAAAAGTGGAACTGCTCTCGGGAAATTCCTCGAAATGCTTGAGAACTTGGAAGATTTTCCAACTGAGAAAAGAGAGCAAATGGAAGCTTGTCTTTTTAGGGCCCTGGGTTGTTATGGAAATATTGAACGGCCGGGGATAGGGTTGCTTGAGGATTTCCTGCTGGCAACACTGGACCGCAAGCTGAATGTGGGACCCCTTAAGTTTACCACGGGGAAAAGGCAGGCCGTCAGCCCGGAAGTAATAGCCGCAAGTTGCGAGGCCTTGGGGAACATCGGCACGGAAAAATCCTGTAGTATTCTCAAGAAGCTCACAAAACAGAAAGACAGCCCCTGGAAGCAAAAAGCCGAAGAGGCCCTGACAAAAATAGCTGAAAGAGAAGAGAGTAAAGGCTCAGTCGACCCTAGCTAGTCCATATCTCCCCACCTGCAAAAATCAAAATCGTTACTACATTTCTGTCACCATCCCAATCATCGTCTTATCCTGCACGAGAAGCCCTCTGCACACTACAGCGCTGCCCCCTTCTGAGTGCAGCAACTCCCCGCAGAGAACCTAAGGTTTTGGCACCTTTCTCGCCGGGTAAGAGCTTGCCCTTTAGACGCTTTGGTGCTATAGGAACTAGGTTAGCTTACGTCGGATCGCCAATGGGGAAGTCTCATGGAATACGAAGCGGTCATTGGCTTAGAAGTTCACGCCCAATTACTCACTGAAAGCAAAATCTTCTGCGGTTGTTCCACCAAATTCGGCGCTGCTCCCAACACTCACACCTGCCCGGTTTGCCTCGGCATGCCAGGCGTGCTCCCGGTTCTCAACCGCAAGGTGGTGGAGTTTACCGTCCGGCTGGCCCTGGCTACCCACTGCCAGATAGCCCGCAGTAGCCGCTTCGCCCGAAAAAACTATTTCTACCCTGATCTCCCCAAAGGCTACCAGATTTCTCAGTTTGAACTACCCGTGGCCCAACAAGGCTGGATAGATATCGAAGTAAACGGTGAGACCAAGCGAATCGGGATCACTCGTATTCACCTGGAGGAAGACGCCGGCAAACTGGTCCACGATGAGATCCAGCCACTGAGCTACGTTGACTTTAATCGCACCGGTGTACCCCTTATTGAAATTGTCAGCGAGCCAGATTTGAGAACGCCTGAGGAAGCATCCAGCTACCTGAAGAAGCTCCGGGATATGGTCCGTTATCTGGATATCTGCGATGGCAATATGGAAGAGGGCAGCTTGCGCTGTGACGCCAACATTTCCCTACGGCCGGTTGGCTCAGAAGGCTTTGGCGTCAAGACCGAACTGAAGAACATGAACTCTTTCCGTTTCGTCCAGCGGGCCCTAGAATATGAGATCAAGAGGCAGCGTGCAATTCTTGAACAGGGGGGTACGATTATTCAGGAAACCCGGCTGTGGGACAGCGATAAAGGTGTTACCCATGGCATGCGCGACAAAGAAGAAGCCCACGATTACCGATACTTTCCTGATCCGGACCTGGTGCCGGTAGTGATGGACGACAACTGGATAGAAAAGGTCCGCCGGGATCTCCCAGAACTGCCCGATGCCAAGAAGGCGCGGTTTATGAAAGAGTATGAGTTACCGGAGCAGGATGCCGTTGTACTCACCAGCAGTAAGGAGCTTGCCGCTTATTTTGAGGCTTGTGTGGCCCGCTTTCCCCAACCCAAAAAGGTGAGCAATTGGATCATGGTGGAGCTCCTCAGGGAGCTGAACCGAGATGACCGGGAAATCGACCAATGCCCGGTGACGCCGGAAACCCTTGCCCATCTCCTCAAAATGATAGAAGAGGACGTGATTAGCGGTAAAATCGCCAAGACGGTCTTTGAAGAGATGTATGCCACCGGCAAAGGGCCTGAGGACATTGTCGAGGAAAAGGGGTTGAAACAGGTCACTGACGAAGGCGAGATTCGCCAGGTTATTGACTCTGTACTGGCAGCTCATCCAAACGAGATGGAAGAGTACCGTGCGGGTAAAGAGAAACTACTCGGTTTTTTCGTCGGCCAAGTCATGAAGAAAACCCGCGGTAAAGCTAATCCTAAGATAGTCAACGAGATCCTCAGGGAGAAGTTGAAGTGAGAACTACAGGGATGCTCGTTTCATAATCCCCTCTAACCCCCTTAATCAAAGGGGATAACGTATGAGAAGCACTTCAAAAGCATCCCCCTTAATGCAAACCGGATACAGGGAGATGTCTATTCCGGCAGCAACTTCATCAAATCAACCTTTAGATTCTATCCTGCTGCCCTTGCGTCAGCCCCCACCGGCAGCAGCAAAACCGTACAGCCCCACGAAATCTTCTAGATTGGAGCAGAAATTCAATGATACCCACCCTTGCCTGGCAAGATGATTATGTGGTCATGATCGACCAGCGCAAGCTTCCCTTCAAGGAAAGCTATGTGGTGTGTAAAACACCGGCTCAGGTCATTAGCGCCATTCGCAAAATGGTTATTCGGGGCGCCCCTGCCATCGGAGTGGCCGCAGCCATGGGGCTTGCCTTGGGTGCTCGCCTTGTCAGGGGTAGGAACCGTGTCACATTTGAGCGTGGCTTCCAGCGAATCTGTCAGCAAATGGCCGATGCCAGACCCACGGCCAGCAACCTCTTCTGGGCTATTCAGAGCATGCAGGAGGTCCTGACCGATCATCCGGAGGCCTCGGTTGAAAGGTTAAAGGAGTTACTCCGTCAAAAGGCTGATGCACTTCTTGCCGAAGACCAGGCCATTAACAAGGCCATCGGCCAACATGGTCAGGCAGTGGTATCTGATGGGGCAACCGTGCTTACCCATTGCAATGCCGGGGCCCTGGCCACCACCGGCTACGGCACCGCATTGGGGGTGGTGCGGGCCGCTTGGGAGGCCGGTAAGAATATCCAGGTGCTTGCCGATGAAACACGCCCTTTCTTACAAGGAAGCAGGCTTACTGCTTGGGAATTACAGCAAGATAATATCCCAGTGACCGTGATCACGGACAATATGGCAGGGTATCTCATGAGTCAGGGGCGGGTCCAGCTCATCGTGGTAGGTGCTGATCGGGTCGCAGCCAATGGCGACGTTGCCAACAAGATTGGCACCTATTCTCTGGCAGTTTTGGCCAAGGAGAACAAGGTGCCATTTTATGTTGCCGCACCACTGTCGACGGTGGATCTGTCAGTTGCCACCGGAAAAGATATCCCCATTGAGGAACGTGATCCCCGAGAGGTTACCCACAGCCTGGGGCGCGCCACCGCCCCTTCCGGGGTGGATGCTTGGAACCCAGCGTTCGATGTGACCCCCAACAGATACATTGAGGGAATCATCACTGAAAAGGGCATTGCCCGAAAGCCCTATAAGAAGGCACTGAGAGTCCTAAAACAAAAAAACGCATAGCGTAAAGCGCGTGGCACAGAGGGTACCCTCTGCATTGGGACTTTTTGCGCTCTGCGCTTTCAGGGAGGAGCGAAAACCATGGTGGAGAAGGCAGAGAAGATCTGGCTTGATGGAAAGTTTGTGGACTGGGACGATGCCAACGTCCACATCCTCACTCACACAATTCATTACGGCCTGGGGGTCTTCGAGGGCATTCGTTGCTATGAGTGCGAGGACGGCCGCTCGGCAGTCTTCCGCCTTCCAGAGCATGTGGAGCGTTTTTTTGATTCTGCCCGTTCTGTTTTCATAACGATCCCTTACAGCCAGGAAGAAATTACCCGGGCGATTCTTGATACTCTCCGGACCAATAAACAGAAGGCTGCATATATCAGGCCCCTTGCCTTCATTGGAGATGGTGCCATGGGTCTGCATCCTCAAGATAATCCCGTACGAGTGTCCGTCGTCACCTGGCCCTGGGGCGCCTATCTCGGTGAAGAAGGGCTCACCAAGGGCATTCGTGCCAAGGTTTCATCTTTTACTCGACACCATCCCAATATCATGATGAGCAAAACGAAAACGTGCGGCAATTACGTGAAGTCTATCCTCGCCAAACTTGAGGTCACCAAAGACGGCTACGATGAAGCCATCATGCTTGACCCGGATGGGTACATTGGTGAGGGAACGGGAGAGAACATTTTCATCGCTCGGCGAGGCGTACTCAGGACCCCGCCGCTCAACTCCGTCCTTCCCGGCATCACCCGGGATAGCGTAATCACCATCGCCCGTGATCTTGGCTTCGCGGTGCAGGAGGAACGCTTCTCTCGCGATGATCTCTACGTGGCCGACGAGGCCTTCTTCACAGGAACCGCAGCTGAAATCACCCCCATTCGTGAGGTGGATTTGCGCACCATTGGTGAGGGGTTGCCAGGCCCCCTAACCAAGAACCTACAGGATACCTTCTTCGAGGTGGTGAAGGGGAACAAACCGGAGTATCAGCACTGGCTGACATACTTATAAAATCCGAAGTCAGAAATGGTTCGACCAGCCGTTCGACAGGCCGTTCGACAGGCTCACGGTCCTGAGCAAAGTCGAAGGATTTACCACCCTGAGCCAAGTCGAAGGGCAGGCTCCGCCAAGAGGCCAATAGTGTCATCCTGAGCAAAGCGAAGGATCTCGAGATTCTTCGGCTTACGCCTCAGAATGACAACCAAGCGCTTTCGGCAGTTATAGGTCAGCCCCCATGAGGTTTCGGTCATTTGGATTTTGAGAATTTGGTAATTGTTTAGAATTTAGTGCTTCGGATTTCGAATTTTGGACCTTCTGTTTTGGGCCGATAAGCGGCGGTCACCTCATGGAGAGAGAGTTATTTCGCTAAGTTTGAGGAAAAAAACCTAGGGGGGCCAGTGTGGACATCGAGGATATTTACGAGTTAATTCCGGACTTCAGCTGCACTGAGGGGTGCTACGAATGCTGTAGGAACTTTGGCGTCCCTTCCAGAACCCGAGCTGAGGATCAACGTATCAAAGAATTTCTTCAGGAGCACTCAAGGCAACCAGGAGAGGCTCACGGTAACACCTGTCCATACCTGAAGGAAGACACACCCGGAGGAGGCTGCACCATCTACCCTGTCAGGCCGTTTATATGCCGTCTCTACGGCACATCCCCTAACTACCTTTGCGAAATGGGTGTCCAGCCCTTGAGGCTTCTAGAGGAAGAGGAGGAGGAGGAAATCTTCCATCTGTATCAGAGGAACTTTTTCTAAATTACGGGCAAGCCTTTGGCTCGTAGACCCTCCTAACCCAAGGGGAGGTCGCTCCTACAATTATGGAATTATGCGGCTTCCCCTCCAGTGATCAAGCGGAGGCAATGCTTGGATGGATTCCCTATTCGAGTCTATAGTAAGGTTCGTCTCCCGCCTTGCCCACCAAAACCAACTGCCCGCCACAATGCTCACAGACAAATATACTGCTCAACAACTTCACCTCAGTGTTGGCAGGATCCTCCAGGGAAATGATATCGGCGGAAAGATAGGTGGATATCCCGCATAGCTGACACATGCATTCCATCTCTTCACTCATGGGATCACCCCTAGCACGTTCGGACTGCACCCTTTGGGCGAAAATACCCGGAAAAGCACGTCCAGACAAGAGAAAGATGGTCTGAATCACTGGCGTCAATTGTCAACGGTAATTATATTCTTTCATTGCCATCATACATGATGATGAGGTTTTTCCTGTTATTGACGACCGCTTGGAGGATTGTATGGATTTTGCCATTCCAGAAAAAGTAGTCAAGGATCTGGAGCAGTTCAAAGCCTTTTTACAAACGCACATGGAGCCCCATCTCGCCCAATGGTACAGGGAAGAAGCCGTCCCGAGGGAGTTTATTCAGCATATGGGCCAAAATGGCTGGTTGGGTTTTAGTCAAGAAAATGGCGACGTTGTTGAGCAGTCCGGTCTGAGAGAGGCGATCCTTTTTGAGAACTTGGCCAAAATCTCTCCAGGGGTTGCTGTGGCGGTTTTGGTCCAGATTTCTCTGGGCACCGCGCCCCTTTTTCTCTTTGGCTCGGAAAAACTGAGGCAGAGCCACTTGCCTGGGGCCATCAAGGGAGAGACGTTGCTCTGCCTCGGTAATACTGAACATACGGCAGGGAGTGATGTTGCCAGTGTTGCCATGATGGCCGAGGAAGTCGAGGGTGGCTGGCTCCTCAATGGCACCAAGGCGTATGTCACCAACGGGGCTATCAGCGACCTGGCTCTCGTCACGGCGATCTCGGACCCTGAGGCAACTAGAAATCGCAGGCTCTCCATGTTCCTGGTTGACCTTTCCTCAGAGGGAGTATCGAGAAAAAAACTCCGGAAGCAAGTCTGGATTCCCTCGGATCTCACGAGATTACGTTTTCAAAATGTTCTCGTTCCTCATGAAAACCTCGTCGGTGAACGGGGCAGGGGATTGCAGCAAGTCCTGGCAACGTTTACCCAGAGCAGAATCCCCATAAGTGCTCTCACCCTGGGAACGGCAGTGGGTGCATTCGAAGCAGGGCTGAATCGCGCCAAGAGACGTGAGATTTTTGGCCAAAAAATTGCCGATTTCCAGGCAAAAGGGTTTGAAATTGCTGACTTTTTCACCCGGATCGAGGCAGCTCGGCTCATGGTATTGAAGGCAAGCTGGGTCAAAGACCAAGGGAACGATTTTCGAATGGAGGCTTCCATGGCCAAGTACTTGACCGTGGAAATCGCCCGAGAAGTTGGGGTTTGGGCTGCTGATCTGTTTGGTGCAGCTTCGGTAATGCAGGATCACCCTGTGCACAAGTATCCCATGGACGCCTGGGCTTCTTCGCTTGGTGAGGGAACCCAGGACGTTCAGAAACTGATAATTTTCAGGGAGATCATGAAAAAGTAGGGGATCGAGGGATAGCGCCCTCATGCCGCGTACATTATGGACATTTCGAAGAGGATGGTTAACATTTTGTCAAACCAAAACACATCTGGTAAGCTGTAAGGTATGGACAAGGGCCATAGGTACGTGCTTTGAGAGAGGAGAGTGATATGGTCAAGAAGACCTCCCGTCCTCCACCCGAGGACCAGAACATTTTCGACAAACTGAAATCTTCCCTTGGGGACATTCCGCCGAAAGGAGATCCCGGTCGCCGCAAGTTTCACTTTTCCTTCTGGTACTTTCTCATTGCTCTGCTCGGTTTGTCGCTCATTCACGACTATGTCACCGCTCGGCAGGTGAATACCATCCCCTATTCCCAATTCAAGCGCTACGTGGCTGAAGGGAAGGTTCAGAAGCTCAGCTTGAAGCCCCAGCAAATAACCGGCGTCCTCACCCAGGATGACAAGGGCGCTAAGGATCGGCCTTTCGTCACCGTACGCGTGGATGATCCCGAATTGGTGAAACTCCTGGACGCCCAGAAAATAGACTACACCGGCCACTATGAAAGCAAATGGCTGGCAAACATTCTCTCGTGGATTCTACCCCTCGTTTTTTTCATCATCGTCTGGAGATTTCTCATCGGCCGCATGGCCGGCGGCCCCCAGGGCGTGCTCTCTGTTGGCAAAGCCCGGGCGAAAATCTATGCGGAGCAAGAGGTGGGGATAACGTTTAAAGATGTTGCCGGCATCGATGAGGCAAAGCAAGAACTAGAGGAGATCGTCGAATTCCTCAAAACACCTGAAAAGTTTACTCGGTTGGGAGGCAAGATTCCCAAAGGCGTCTTGCTGGTGGGCGCCCCCGGCACCGGCAAGACCTTGCTTGCCAAGGCAGTGGCTGGAGAGTCCGGCGTTCCCTTCTTCAGTATCAGCGGCTCGGACTTTGTTGAAATGTTTGTGGGTGTGGGTGCCGCCAGAGTACGTGACCTTTTTGCTCAGGCCAAAGAGCACGCCCCCTGCATAATCTTCGTTGACGAATTGGATGCCCTGGGCAAAGCCAGAGGAATCGGTCACATGGGCGGACATGATGAGCGTGAGCAAACGCTCAACCAGCTATTGGTGGAGATGGATGGATTCGACGCCACAGCCGGGGTTATCATCATGGCTGCCACCAACCGACCCGAGATTCTGGATCCTGCGCTGTTGCGCGCCGGTCGCTTCGACCGTAATGTGGCCATAGACCGACCCGACGTTCGCGGCCGCGAGGCCATCCTCAAGGTTCACATCAAGGGAGTAAAAATCGGCCCTGACGTGGACCTTGGCAAGGTTGCGGCCCTAACCCCCGGTTTTGTAGGTGCGGATCTGGCTAACCTGATCAACGAAGCAGCCTTGCTCTCAGCTCGTCGAAACAAGAATAGTGTTGATATGAGCGAGTTTCAAGATGCCATCGACCGGATCATTGGTGGTCTGGAGAAGAAAAATCGGATGATGAATGAGAAGGAAAAACGGATCGTAGCTTACCACGAGAGTGGTCACGCCCTAGTTGCCATGAGCGTGCCCACAGCCGATCCAGTTAACAAAGTCTCCATCATTCCCAGAGGAATTGCGGCCCTGGGTTATACTCAGCAACTCCCCACTGAGGATCGTTACCTCATGACCCGCGAAGAACTCCTGGACCGGCTCTGCGTACTCTTGGGCGGGCGGGTCGCCGAAGAAATAATCTTCAAGGACATTTCCACCGGAGCTCAGAACGATCTGCAGAGGGCCACCGACATCGCTCGGAGTATGGTCACCGAGTACGGTATGAGCGAGAAATTAGGCCTGGTCACCTACACAAGAGAGAAACGTCCACTCTTTCTGGATACAGGTATAGCACCTTCCAAGGAATACAGTGAAGAAACTGCCCAAGAGATCGACGCTGAGGTCTCCCGCCTGATGGAGGAGTCCCATGAGCGGGTGCGAAGAATACTCACCGAGAAGCGAGGCCAACTGGAGCTCATTTCGCAGACACTCCTGGAAAAGGAGACCATCCTGGGGGATGAATTGAAGGCACTTTTGGCAGGTGAAGCGGCGGAGGGTAAAGACTCATCTACGGTCTCGGGTTAAAGGTTCCCATTCTTGCAGCAGCCGTATGAGCAAATGGACGCCGGTGCCGGTGGCTCCCTTGGGCACCAAAGCACTCCCTTTCTCCTCCCAGGCACAGCCGGCTATGTCCAGATGAGCCCAGGGAACACCTTCAGGAACGAATTGCTTTAAGAATATTGCCGCGGTGATGGCACCTGCCTTGCGACCATTCACGTTTTTCAAATCAGCAACATCGCTTTTCAAAAGCTCGAAGTAACTATCCCACAAAGGCAGCGGCCACACTTTTTCGCCGCTGTTCTCTGCTGCAGTCTGTATCCTGGCCAGCAGCTCTTCGTCATTGCCCATGAGACCCGCTACATTATCGCCCAAGGCCACAATGCATGCTCCGGTAAGGGTAGCAAGGTCAACTATGGCCTGCGGCTGATACCGCCCAGCATAGCTGAGGGCGTCGGCCAGAATCATCCGCCCCTCGGCATCTGTATTTATCACCTCGATGTTCAGTCCACTCAGCGAGTGGATCACATCTCCCGGTTTATAGGCCTTGCCGCTGGGAAGGTTTTCCGTGCACGGAATCACCGCAACTACCCGCTGTGGTAGGTTGAGGGCAGCGACAGCCTGCATGGTGCCGATGATGGCCGCCGCTCCCGCCATATCGTGTTTCATTTTGTCCATGTCTTTAGCCGGCTTTATGGAAATGCCGCCGCTATCAAAGGTGATACCCTTGCCCACCAGAACCACAGGGGATGTGTCTTCCCCTGAAGGCTGATAATCCATTACCACCACCACACCGGGCTCATCGCTTCCCTGCGCCACCGCAAGGAAGGCCCCCATCCCCAGTTCCTCAGCCTCTGACTTTTGGACGAGGTGGAAGCTGATCCCAGCCTGCGCTGCAACCTCCTTTGCCCTCTCTGCCAGAACCGCCGGGGTAGCCAAGTTGGGGGGTAAGGTAACCAGGTCTCGAGCAAGGTAGATTCCCTCGGCCATTGCCTTCGCCCGGTCTAGGTGGGCAATCAGTTTCTTTGTCTTTCTTGGCGACAGGAGAGTAAGGGTTTCGAAGTCTTTGATTTTATCGCGTTCCCTGGTGCGCAGTTCGGTAAACTGATAGAGGCCCAGCATCCCACCCAGAACACAAGCTTCAACCGTATCCTCGAGAGCCAGGGGAAATTCGCCATCCAGGGGAATCGGCAGCACTGCCCGGGGCTGACGCCGTTCCCGAAGGGTTTTTAGGGCATGAGCCGTTGCTTCTCGCAGCGTGTGGGCGGTGAAATCCTCTCTTTTGCCCAACCCCATGAGAAGAATCCTTTCTGCCGCCAGAGAGCCCTGGGTAAAGAGAAGAATGTGCTCTAGATGTTCTCCGCGAAAGTCACCAGCCTCTATCACCCGGTCGATAATGGAGCCGGCAGCATCATTGGCTACAGCCGCAACCTCGAGCAGTCTGTCATCGTGTTCAAAGTGAAAGAGAATCAGCGATTCCGCTTTCGCCGTGACGAAATCACCCTTCTGAACCTTCACATTCATGAGTATCTCACCTCGTAGCGCAGAATGAAGCCTCTTCACGCATCAGATTACAAGTATAATCATAAGTGAACTGGATAGTAGATGCTACATGGGTTATGCTGAAAATTTGAAATTTTCTTTCTCCGGAGCCCCACCCTGCGGGCAAATTCCCGGTTTCCAATGACCAAAACCCAATAGGTACTGTGTCCGACAACTCCCGACAGCATTTGCTTGTCATTCTGAGCCCTTCACGTTGCTCAGGGCAGGCTCCGCGGACAGGCCAGTAGTGTCAGATTCTTCGGCTTACGTGTCAGAATGACATAGCCGGACAGCGTCATAATTCTGTTTTCCATCAGAATGGTTCTTGACACTGGAAAATACATATTTTGGATTTCTTTCGTGCTTGGTACATCGGATTTCTGATGTATTGTTAGCGGTTCGGATGCTCGAATTTCAGCTGCATAGGGCTCATTGAGAACCGCCCCCCTTCCCTTCTGACGGAAAGAGTTTGAGAAGAAATGGATCCAGCACGTAATCGGGATCCAGCTTCCTCAGTTGCTTCACCGCAGTCCACGATTCACCGACTTCGTCTGCCTTAGCCGAAGCCACTGCCAGGCAATGCCAACTGTCTGGGTCATCCGGTTCTAACGTAGTAGCCTGGCGGCATGAGGAAATGGCTTCGTAGAAATGCTCCTGCGCGTAGTAAGCCACACCAAGGCCACGATGATTTTCGCCACAATCAGGCTCTATATCCACTGCCCGAAGGAAGGCCTGCTCCGCCCTTCCGTAGTCTTCAAGCTCCATATAGGCCATCCCGAGGTTGTAGTACAGATCTCCTTTCACCAGGCCGAGGTCCACAGCTTTCAAGTATTCCGCTGCCTCATCGTCATGGAAGCCGATTTGACCATAAGCGTAACCCAGATGATAATGGGCCAGGCCGTTATCAGGGTCCTGGCTGAGCACTTGCAAATGCTGCTCAATCGCTTCGTCGAAGCGACCTTGCCTGAGGGGCAGATCAGCGTATTCCGGGCATATCCAGCGATCCTCCGGTTGGCTCTTGCTCCACTGCTGTAAGCTCTGGCAACCGACTGCCAGTACCAGGGCAAAGGGTAGGAGTAGTCCGAGCAAGAAAGACCAATGAACACCATTTATCCGTGTCTTCATCAGCTTCTCCGATACCTAACCGTCGGTGTTCTGATAAAAGCGTGCTGATACCTCTAGATATGTTACCACAGACGTAACGCTTCCGGTGAATCCGATAACCAACTATCTCATCCCGCTGAATGATCCATCAACAGTAAAGGATCCACGCCCAGAGGAAGTGGCCTCTTCTGTTTCAGAACCTTTCGGGCCTAATACCGTTTTGTCCACTCACTCCAAGAAAGGTCGCCGAATTCCGAGCACTCACTCTAGAGATCTTTTGGCGTGTTCACATCAATAGCCGGCATAGAATACTGCAAGGTTAATGCCGAGATGTTATCCATTGACAGGGGCCATAAGCCCGTTTAGTATCAGCACTCGTGCTCGTTAGCTCAACAATTGAGCAGTGAAGGCACTGCGAATTTAGGGATTAAACGTGCCCAAAAATTTCCCAAATTCCTAAAAGGATTATCTCCTTTGCTCCGCATTTTAATGGCCTCAGAAGGACTGATTGAAGATTTACCACAGAGGCATAGAGCTAGCTTAAATCCCAAATCCGAATATCGAAATCCTAAACAAATTCGAATTTTCAAAATCAAAATGACCAAAACAACAAACAAGTCTTTTTAATTAGTTCCGTTCTGAACATTTGAAAATTAGCATTTTGGATTTGTTTCGTGCTTCCGATTTCGTATTTCGAATTTGAGTGAAGACAATCCCTCTGTGCACTCCGTGTCTCTAACGAGCGCAGCGAGTGGGTGGTTAGCAAGAGCAGACATTAGACTCTGCCATCGACAGTTTGTGGAGCTAAAGGTATAAACGTTTTCCTAAATTCGTCAATTTTGTAATCTCTCGGTGGAGGTTTGCCGGTGGAAAAATTCTTCTATCCAGAGAGCGTGGCTGTCGTGGGTGTCTCAGCCTCTCCCACCAATCTGGCCCGAGCCATTGTCTTTCATCTCGTGGAGTTTAAGTATGTTGGCAGGATTTACCTTGTGGGTCACAGGGGCGGCTCTTTCATGGGTCATGTGATCCACCGCACCATTGAGGACATACCGGATCACGTGGATCTAGCTGTCGTCCTCACCCCGGCAAGGACCGTGCCAGAAATCGTGGAGTCCTGCGGTCGAAAGGGAATCAAGCGAGTCATTATCGAATCCGCCGGCTTCAGAGAACTTGGCGATGAACACCGGAACCTGGAAGATCAGCTGCTCGTTTCAGCCTCCAACCATACCATCCGCTTCATTGGTCCCAACTGTGTCGGAGTAATCAATAAGGAAAATGGTTTGGCGGTTCCTTTTATGCCATTTCGCGACACCTTCCATCTCGGCCCACTTTCAATCCTCTCCCAAAGCGGTGGCGTTGGCGGAGCCTTATTAAACACCCTTGCAGCCGAGCACTTGGGCTTCAATAAGTTCGCCTCCATTGGAAATAAATTGAACACCGATGAAAATGACCTTCTGGAATACCTTCTGGAAGACGAAGGCACAGAGGTCATATTTCTTTATCTGGAGGGTATTGCCAACGGCCGCCGTCTGATGGAAACCGCCTTCCGCTCCGGCAAACCGATTCTGGTGCACAAGTCAAACACCAGTGAGACAAGCAGGCAGATCGCCCGCTCTCACAGCGCTTCTCTCTCAGCCTCCGAGGAGGTGGTTGATGCTGCCTTTCGGCAGTGCGGTATCCAGCGGGTCACCGACATGTGCTCCACGATCCAAGCCCTCAAAGCCCATAGCCTTCCTCCCATGCGCGGCAACCGGCTCGCCGTTGTTTCTCGCTCAGGTGGTCACGCCGTCGTCGCGGCCGATGCTGCGGCCAAATATGACTTTGTCCTCCAGCCTTTTCCCGAAGATTTTCTTCGCATGGTGGAAAATCGACTCCGCGCGGGGGTGATCCGCCTCGGTAATCCCATGGACCTGGGTGATTTGTTTGATCTCGAGTTGTTTCGCCAGATAGTCGAGGACACCTTGGCCCGCGGTGATATTGACGGGATGCTGGTGGTATATAACTACAATGGCATTTTTTTTCCGGAAGATAGCCGAAGCCTCGTGAGCGACATCCGGGAGATCTGCCAACAAGCTCAGAAGCCTGTCGCTCTCTGCCTTGCCACCACCGATGAGGAGTTGCGGTTGAACCGGCGCAATAACCCGAACTTTCCACTGTTCACTGAACCGGAAGAGGCCGCACGCGCCTTGACCATTTCCAAGGGTTTCTTTGCTCGCCACCTCTCAAGCTTCGCCGAGGCTGAGATGTTTACCGTTAACCAAAAGGAGGCACTGGCGATTGTGGCTGGTGCCACAGTCCGAAAGGCTCGGCAACTCACCACTCCGGAGGCGTTTCAGGTCCTTTCTTGCTACGGTATCCCCTTGGCGGACTGGGCATTTGCCACCAACGCTCAGGAGGCCTCAGCCCAAGCAGAAGCATTGGGTTTTCCCGTGGCCATGAAGGTAATGGGAGAACCATTTATTCATAAATCAGACATGGGAGGAGTACTCCTCAATGTGGGAACCGAAGCAGAGGCTCGGGATGCATACCAGCGCTTGGCTACCCTGATACAGCAGACTGATCCCGGAGTAGATCAGCATCCTGTTCTGGTGCAAAAGATGGTTCCTGGTGGACACGAAGTGTTTGTGGGTGGTAAGCAGGACCCCACCTTCGGTCCGGTGGTCCTCGCTGGTCTGGGTGGGGTGTACGTGGAGGTGTTTGGAGATGTGGCGCTTCGCGTCGCTCCTGTGGCTTCACTCGAGGCTCGCAAGATGTTTGCTGAGATTCGTGGTAGTCAGCTCTTGCAGGGCGTGCGAGGCCAGCCGCCGGCAGATCTTGAATCGCTCATAGAGATTGTGCAGCGCATCTCCCAGCTTGTTTGTCATCTACCGCAGATCCAGGAATTGGATGTCAACCCCTTGAAGGTCTTACCAGAGGGTCAGGGATGCCTCGCAGTGGATTGTCGGATCGTCCTTTGGGACGATTAGTAGGCAGCAGACAGCGGGCAGTAGGCCCTAAGAGCCAAGGACGCCTGAAAGTTAAAATAATTGAGAAATGAGAGATGTGAAATGCGAAATGTGAATTATTCGACTTTACGCAGAACCAGATCGCTCCCCTGTCGGAGGATCTGGAAAACATCTCCTTCTTTGAAGCCCAGTTTTTCCAAAAGCAACGTGCGGGTCAGGGTAATGCTGCCACTCTGGCCGATACTCCTTCGGTAACCCGTATCAGTTATCTTCGTAGATGACCTCTCCTTTGCCTTTGGCATCTCGAATTGTGGAATTTCACCAAGCTGCCGGAGGCCTCTTACGTAAAGATCCTGTACCTGGCTTTTCATTTTTATCCCGAAGATCCGTTGGATCTCTTCCAGAGACTTTCCTTTCTGTACCTCCAGCGCCACCGTCTTGGGATCCACAGGAAGGCTGCTACCCGACATAAATAGTTCCTCCAAACATAGTGATACTTGGCAGTGTTTCCGGAAAATGCTCTGAAGCTCTTCTCTCAGGTAGGGTGGTGATTACCGGCTCTCCTCGTCTGGCACCATTGTACTTTTATTTGAGGGGATGTCAATGCTGGAAAATACTGCTCTTTCTTGTTATGACAAAATCTGCTATGGTTGCGTAACCAATCGCATCACAGGGTATACCAGTTGGCGACCAACGGTACACAGGGAAAAATCTCATGTTGAGCACACCATCCACTGATATCATTGTAATCTTTTATTGATTTTGGGTCGCCAATTGCCAAGGACCGGGGGGTTCGCTATGACAACCTCAGTCGTTTCTTCTCGCCCGCGGGTGTATCTGATCTTGCTGCTCGCCGTTTTTTTCTGCCTCATCACCGCATGCTCCAAGAAACCGCCGAAGCAAACAGATGTTTCACAGGATGCCAGGTATAAGAAACTGGAAAGGACCCTGGCTGAGCGTAATGCCTCCCATAAGCAGATGCAAGACAAAATGGCGAAAATCCAGTTGCAGTTGCTGGAAAAAGATGCGCAAATTAAAGAACTCGAAGACCGGTTGGACTTGCAGCAGAACATGTTGGATGATGCTATCTTGGAAGTTGTGAGAGCAAAGGCAAAGCTCCGCAGTTTGGAAAGCAAGGCAGAGGCAGCCTCGGAAATGGCGGAGGCTGAAATTGCCGTGAAGGCCTTGAAGATTCAGTTGGCTGGCCAGGCTCAAGACCCAGAGGTAGTCAAGGCTCAAGAGCTGCTGAAGATGAGTTCTGCTGAGTTCAAAAAAGAGAACTACGGGGGCGCCCTTTACCTGACCAGTCAGGCCAAAGGTCACCTCAGGGCCGCCCAGATGCGACTGGGGGGCCGAGAAAAAATAGAACCGGTTGAGGGCGAGGTACTTTTTGCCCAGCCTGTGCCACTGCAGGTGTTAACAACCAGCAATCTAAGGGGGAGACCCGACCTCAACAGCAAGGTCCGCACCACGCTAAAGAAAGGCACCCTGCTTATTGGTTATTCATACAAGGGCCAGTGGGTGCGGGTGTTCAGCGAGGACGGCAGCAATGGTTGGATCTTCCAGACTCTCGTCGGCGGTAGGTAGAGCAGGGGTCAAAAAAGGTAATGATGTCAGTTTAGTTGGCCTTCCGCCTTTTTTTTCTTTTGTGTTGACCGGCCAGAACCACCCGATCACGTCCCAGCTCCTTTGCTTTGTACATGGCAGCATCAGCATTCTTAATGACCGACTCAGGATCGTCACCGTCTTGGGGATATGCAGCAATGCCCACACTTACCGTGACTGTTACTGAGTCGGCATCACCACCGAATACCTCCTCAGCGACCCGACTCCGAATCCGCTCTGCCGCCTGCATTCCTTCCTGCGGACCAATCTCCGGCAGTAAGATTATGAATTCCTCCCCGCCATAGCGGGCCGCATAATCACAGCTGCGGATAGATTCCCTGAAAACCGAAGCCAGCCTGTTGAGTACTTCGTCACCCGCTAGATGGCCATAGGTGTCGTTGTATTTCTTGAAGTGATCGATATCTAAGATTAGCAAGGCGAAAGAGTGTTTGCCTCGCTTAGAGCGAGCCACCTCTCTCTCTAGAGTCTCCATCAAATGTTTGCGGTTGTAGAGTCCGGTCAGGCTGTCGGTTATTGAGATCTCGTGGAGTTCCTCGTTTTTCTCCCGGAGAGTCTCGTTGATGGCCGCCAGTTCTTCTCGCCCCTGGCGCAGCCGTGCCACCATGTCGTTGAAGACTTCAGTCAGATAACCCACCTCACTGCGGCTGAGAACGGGAACATCCACTTCCAGATCGCCCGCGGCCACCTTGGCAGCACCGCTGGTCAAGCCGTCCAAGGGACGAACCATGCTGAGGCCAAGGAGATAGGCTCCCAGGCCGATAAAAAGCAGCAGCCCCACCACCAGCGCCAAGGTCAAATTCCGAAGTCGGACAATCTGGGCATACGCTTTCGCTCTCTCCTTCTCCGCCACCACACCCCAATCTAGCTCTGACATCTTTTTAAGAGCGCCCACCACCGGCTTGCGCTGGTAACTAAGATAGTTCAGGGGATCTCCTTTCTTGGAAAAGAGCTCTTGGGATGTGCTGTATGGCAGCTTTGTTTCCAGGAACTTTGCCGAAATGGGCTTGGAACTGGCGAGCAGAATGCCTTCAGACGTTATCAAATAGATTTCGCCTATTTCACCCTGGGCGTAATTTTTCAAGGTCTCACTGATAGTTCGAAAATTGATCTTTGCGGCGAGAACGCCCAGTAAACGCTCGTTGGTGGATCGTATGGGCTGGGTAATCACCACAACCCCCGCTTCCAAGGTCTCATCCCAGTAGGCTTTCCCGATGGTATGCCTGTTTGCTTTCGCCCGCACCAGCCATTTATCCGGCAATTCCACCGTGGTGGCCTGCTTTGAGCCGGAGGCCACTGTTTTCCCCTCCAGATCCAAAAGCATGAGTTCTTGGTAGTCGACTATCTTTTCCCGCACTGACCTCAGGTAGTCTTTGAGTCTTCGGAGAGCAACAATGTTTTCAATGTGGGCATTATCCTCACGCAATATTTTTTCAAGATTTTCTAAGACGACGTACGAACTGGAAAAAACTCGCACGTCGTAAAGTCGATCTTTTAGCCACAGATCAAGCTCGCGGGAAGCTTGAGCGGTAACAACTCTCAGTTCCTGCTTGATCTTATCGTTCAAGAATCTTCTATTCTGCACATAGGAGAGCCACCCCATGCTCACCGATGGGATGATGGTGGCGAGAAGGGCAAACACAATGATCTTGGTCTTGATGCTATTCAGACGAGAAACTTGGAGGAACTGAGTTTTCGTTTTTCCCTCGGAAGCCAAAAGAGTCCTCCCCTCACTCGAATGCGCAAGAAACGCAAGTCTCGCAGGCTTTGGAGTAGTTTCGTTTAACCTGAGAATCTATTGGAACAAAACGTCGTAGCGAAATGCGATGGGGTACCAGTCCATCGAATAAACAACCACGAGCCCCTGGGCCAAAAAGCGTTATGGAACTACTGCACTCCATACATCTCGCCATAGAGAAACTCTTTGAGCTTTTTGATATCCCTCTCTGCCATGCCCGCATATTCGATACCCACCAGAATCATCTTCTTTTCTGTGACAGCAGACTTAACGCGGCGGATAATCCCCAGGGTGCGAATCTCGCCCCATGGGTCTGGTAGCTCAATTTCCAGACGGGTTTCTCCATCCACATGCAATGCATCGGACGACGCCCCCGACACCCCCACGACAATTCCTGATTCAGCGATTTCCACCGAAAGACCTTTCCAGGAGCTGGCTTTAACTTCGCCCGTTGGTGTAGTTTGGGGGAGAACTACGAGTTTCACTGGTACTCGTTCCTTTATGCGAGGATCGCGCCGCTGCTCGTTTATTCCAGCCTCGGCACGCTTTTTCGCAGTCCTTCCCTGACGCTCGTTGTAGTAGTCCACCAGTACTTTCTTGACGGTGGGATGTTCCTTCACCACCTTGCGCATACTGTCATAACTGAGTTCAACGACCACACTCGTATCCAAGGCCGCCACTGAGGTCGAACGGGGCTTACCAGTCAAAAATGACATTTCACCGAAGAATTGGCTAGCCCCTATGACGGCAAGCTCCAGTTCCTCACCGTGATGATCTACAGTGAAGACCCGAACGTGGCCGTCCAAGATAACATAGATTGACCGGCCGGGATCCCTTTCCTTTATGATCACCTCACCAGCATTGAAGACATGGAGAGTTGCGGTATCGGCCAGCTGCTTGCGCTCTTCTGCCTTTAGGGGGGAGAAAAAAGGAATTGCAGCGACAGCATCCTGTAATCGTTGCGACCACGATTTCGTTTCCTTTTCTTTTGCTGCTCTCTCTTCCTGAGAAGCTTGGAGAACCTGGTCTTTTGCAGAGGCTGTTAAGATCTCCACTGTTTCAAAGAGTTGACTACTCTCGTCAGTAAATTCCTTCTCGATAAAACGAAATACCACCCCTCCAATTTTGAAGATATCCCCAGTTTTGAGAACCACTTTTTCCACACGCTGGCCACCGTAAATGATGCCGTTGGCGCTGCCCAAATCCTCCACCACCCAGGTTCCGTCCTGACAGACTAATCTGGCGTGATTCCGTGAGGTAGTTGGATCCGGAAGGGTGATTGTATTATCTGCAGCCCGGCCAATAGTCGTCGGTCCAACCAATGGATAGATGGTTTTCTGCATAGATCCTATTTCAAAAGCCAGGTAGCAGTTTTTCATGACCTCATTTCCAGATGGCTGTAGTAGGGCTAGATCAGAAATCTTTTAACCCTCGCAAGCTCTCACGGGTGATGTAAACGGCCAGGATCACCCTGGCTCCAACAGCATTGGAAGTCAATCCCACCCATGTGGCGAATATGGCCTGGCCTGAGTCGAAGTCCCTTGGCTGGCCCGGGACCACGAGCGCAGCCCCAGGACCCGAAGCCCGGGGTCTTCATGAAGTTTGACATAGCGTCACCAATAATCCGGGCTGGCGCAGTGGCTCAGTTCGTTTAAAATGGTCTTGGCCTGATCCCATAGGCAATCCGCATCATCCCGAACTTTCAGGCTAATTACTCACTCCAGGCCTAAGAAACTCATGCACATTTCTTGCCAAATTGAGCAAACCTTACCTAGTGCCACCTAAGCTAGCTGGAGTATTGGCGCATTGGAGGATTAGGGCTATCATGCTATATTTGGCAATGGTTTCCCCAAATGATAGCTACAAGCAAGGTATACGTACTCCACTGGATCATCGGGGAATTTTTGTAGACCCAGCCTGATCCTTACTAATACATGCGCTATTTACGCCATGGTGTCCAACTGCTGAGATGGTTGGAAAACGATTTGGTTAAGCCGAAAAATAAAGGTATGGGACAACACTCGCAAAAAACCGGTTGATTTTTTGTAGTGGACAAGACTTCACAACAGCCAGAGCAAGCGAATTCACCGCAGCGTTCATTGGTCTATCAAGACGTTAGCTGAAGATGCTCAGAGAGGGATTCATGGGTGGGAAAATAGGGAGAAACGATCCTTGTCCTTGTGGAAGCGGGTTGAAATACAAGAAATGTTGTCTCGGCAGCAGGGGTAAGAAGAGAGCAGATCCCCCTAACGTCAAGAAACTCTATGCGCAAAAATACAACATTCGACTCAAGGAAAAAGAAGACGTGGACGGCATTAGAAGAGCCGGGCGTCTCGTCATAGATGCTCTCAAGTTGGTGGAGGCTGAGATCAGACCTGATATGATCACTGACACGATTAATACCCTTGTTCACCAATTTACCATCAAACATGGTGCCATCCCTGCACCCTTAAATTATCGCAAGTTTCCCAAGAGCGTTTGTGTCTCTGTGAATGAAGTAATATGTCATGGCATCCCCGGAGAGCGGGTTCTGCAAGACGGGGATATAGTGAATGTTGATGTGACTTCCATCTTGAATGGATATTATGCTGATGCCAATAGAACCTTTTTTGTGGGGAGACCCGGTCCCGAGGCCCGCAAGATAGTTCGGGTGGCCCGCAAGAGCCTTAGAGTCGGCTTGGCCATGGTGAGACCTGGGAACACCATAGGTGACATCGGCTGGGCCATTCAAAGGTATGCTGAAGGGGAAGGTTGTTCGGTGGTAAGAGAATATACAGGTCATGGGGTGGGGTTTGACTTCCATGAGCCGCCCCAGGTTCCTCACTTTGGTAGGAGAGGGGAAGGAGTTCGGTTGGTCCCCGGCATGGTCTTCACCGTTGAACCTATGATCAATCTGGGAGGAAAAGACCTCCGCATTTTGCAAGATAACTGGACGGCAATAACCGCAGATGGTTCGCTTTCGGCTCAGTTCGAGCAAACGATTCTTGTCACTGAAAACGGTTTTGAAAGTCTGACGCCGTTCGATCTGTAACCATTATCTTATTCTAGATCTAAGAACTCAAAACCTCACAGTAGGGAATCCATGCAGCTCCAATCTGCAATTTGCAATCTACAATCTGCATTCTTACATCTAAAATCGTTGGGGCTCCATTACTCCAACTGATTATCAGCCTTGCCTTTTGATCGCACGGAGAGGTGCTGGCTGTGCGGCTTGAATAACGAGAAGCCGATGGCTAAATCGGTGAAAACTATTCCTATCACAAACGCAGTTTTTTAGTTGACACCATAACTTAATCACCCTTAGGCTGTTACTAGATAGTTTCCATCCGGAAACTCCACCTTGTCATTCTGAGCCCTTCGACCCATTCGATGAACTCAGGGCA
>CAYFXH010000047.1:0-29034 GCA_964346905.1 uncultured Desulfobacteraceae bacterium
TTGAAGCGCTTGATGGTACCGTTTCTGAACTTGACCGTCCACATGATATCCTCGGAACCTCTCAAGGGCACCACGCTGGCGCCCATGGGCACGAAGTCGGCATAGCCGCGGACGTCAACGGCCTGCTGGGGGCAGATCTTCACGCAGTTGTAGCACTCCCAGCAGAATTCGGGCTCCTGGTTGTACGCCTTCATGGCCTCCGCGTCCAAGATCATCAAATCATTGGGGCAGATGTACATGCACGCAGTCCGATCCTGCCCCTTGCATCCGTCACATTTCTCGTCAATGACGTAACTTGGCATTGATTTCCCTCCTAGTTTCTTGACAAAAAATCGAACCTAATCACTCTTTACAGCTCCGAAATTTTCAATGTTGGAGCCCAGAATAAATAGCCGCTGATCACCTCCCTTCCAGTGGTTGCTCTGTGGCTGTCACATGGTCTTGAGAAGCAACTACTTCTACGGTTCGTTACTGTCACCCGGAGGAAACCTTCCGCCGGGCTGGTTGTCTTGTGGTCGTACTCGACCAATTTTCTCAACTATTTTTCTCTCTGCGACTCGGCATCTCCGGTGGCGTGGCCATGGAGTTTAATTTCCACTTTCTCTTCTAAACCACCATAGTAGCTCTGGAGGATCTTGACCACTTCCGGTCTGGAAAACTCCTTGGGCAGTTCGCCGCCTTCGGAGAGAGTCTTACGCACCATGGTGCCGCTCAGGATGAGGCGGTCTTCTTTGCCATGGGGACAGGTCTTCATGGAGCACATGCCGCCGCATTTGTAGCAGTGGAAGGTCCAGTCGATGGGAAGTGGCTTGAGTTCCAAGACGCCCTCCGGGATCTCATAAAAGATCCGCTGCGCATCGAAGGGCCCGTAGTAGTCGCCTACACCAGCGTGGTCCCGGCCGACGATGAGGTGGCTGCAGCCGTAGTTCTGGCGGAAGCAGGCATGGAGCAAGGCCTCACGTGGACCAGCATAGCGCATCTCCATGGGATAGCCGCCCTGTATCACCGAATCCTTGACAAAGTAGTTGTCCACCAGAGCCTGTATCGCCTTTACCCGGACATCAGCCGGGATATCTCCGGGCTTCAGTTTGCCCAGCAACTGATGAATGTAAAGACCATCACTCACCTCTAAGGCTATCTTGGCCAAGTACTCGTGGGAGCGGTGCATGGGGTTGCGGAGCTGCAGAGCTGCCACCGTACGCCAGCCCTTCTCTGCAAACAGTGTCCGGGCCTGCGCCGGTGTCTGGTAGAGCCCGGCAAACTCTTTGGGGAAAAAGCTTTCGCTGAGCACCTTGATGGGACCGGCCAGGTTGAACTCTTCCTGGGCCATGACCTTCTGCACCCCGGGATGCCCCTCAGCATCATCGGTCCAGAAAACCGCATTGCACTCATGAACCTTATCGATGGTGTATGTGTCCGTCACCTTCATGGTGGCGAGGATCTCATCGTTTTCCACATCCAGAAGAGCCACCTCCTCATTGGCGCCGATACTGTCCGCCACCTCTTTGCTGGCCGACAAGGTAATGGGAATGGGCCAGAAGGTGCCATCTGCCATCATGTATTGGTCACAGACACCTTTCCAGTCTTCATAGCCCATGAACCCCGTCAACGGGGTAAAAGCGCCTATGCCCAGCATCAGAACGTCAGAGGCTTCTCTAGAAGTCATGGGTACCTGCTTCAGAGTCTTGGCCTTCTCAGCCTCCATGCTCAGCTCATCACCTTCCAACAACAGTGGCTTCAATTTTCTTTCTTTTCCGTGTGGAGGTACTAACTTCGCCATTTCCTGTTCTCCCTTCTTTGCTGATAACCATTCTATATGAGCTGGACCACCTTCTCTTCAGGCGACCTGGGTGTAAGCCTGAGCTGGTCCACTCGTGTACTCCACACAAAGAGCACAAATTATGCTGTCCAGCCACCTGATTGTGAAAATTTGCTCGAACTTCAATGGGTACTGCCACTAGCTTCCTCGGTGCCGCGCCTCTGAATTTTTTTTAGGAAGCGGAGCAAATTCGCTCACGCAAGCGCCGGGCTACCTATCACGTCTGTTCATGAACCCGGTGCATGAAACAGGGTGTTCCCGTTTCGCAAAACCGGCAAGTTTCATTAAGAAAAGGCCCAAGGAGGAGGCATCCTTCCCTAACCCCCTCAATGTTGGGGTTCAGCTGTTCCCCGGGCACCACCCCGCCGCGAGGGGGAGAGAAAATATGTTGGCTGGAACTAACTTTGTACTATCTGTAACAATGTGAAATTCAATATACTCCCTAATAAAAAAATCTGCAAGCATTTTTTTTCACAAATCTATGACTCTGGGAGAGTTTAGAGAAACTCATAAGAATATCTTCCGCTACCGTAACACGAATCCGGGAACAGTGGATTACCTCTTTTTCAGGATGTAGGCGTGACAATAACACCTCTTTTCCATATCCACGATTATGACCGATTGTCATAGTGATCGCTCTATCTCAGCGGTGAACTCTACTGGTAGGCAAAGGGGGGGAGTTCCCGAGAGAACTGTCTCCCTTGTTTTCGCGACGAAAAGTTTGGCGGTATTACCGGCGAGAGAAATAATCCGGACATAGAACCCAGACGATACACAAAGTCCAAAACGCATTCGCCGTTTGGGAGAGCCAGCAGGTGATAGCCGGTGTGCCGCCACCAATTGAAATCAACTCTCCCTGGAAGTTTGTTTTATTTTTCCTCTCATGCAAGGAGCATATCTCGCTGCTTGGTATGCCTAGCAAGCAAGAAGTTTGCCAGGAGGCTTTGATTGATAAACTCTTGAAAATATATGATTTTTTAATAGGTACTTCTCAGGGAGCCAGCAGCAAGTGCAAACTGCAGTTAGCATCAATCCCAATGGTAAGAATCAGCTCTCCGGATGATAAGCCTGCAAGAAGGCGGAAAAAAGCAGCAGGGAAAGTGCAAACGTGAGGTGACGGTGACGCCAGAGGAGGGCTGGATACCGTAAGAGAAAACAGATGAATCCAACGTTCGGAATTTTAGTTGCCATGTTATTGATAATTTTTTGTAGGGGCTGCAGTACAATTCCGCCTTTCTCGACTGTAAGAGTGTATTTGGAGCGGTTTTGTCTCTGAACAACAGTGAGAATTCCACCAATCCGTGACCAATGTGTACGGTAACATAAGGGTCTACATCCTCAAAAGGGGAACTCCTTTTTCCCTTGTCTTTCGGCTGTTTGTTAGCGAATATTACGGGAAGGAGGGTCGAAGTTTTGTCTGGTAACCATCGGTTTCCTTCTTACGGGTGGGTAGCTCTTTGTGTGCTACTGGTTGCCCAGATATGTTTGTTTGTCGGCGTCGAGGTGATTGGGTATTGGTTTTTTCCCCTTGCTTGGTGGCCTTACATTCTGGTCGCAGACGGTCTCGTCTACCGGCGTAAAGGTACTTCTTTGCTTACCCACCACCCGCGCGAATTCGCGCTACTTCTCCCCTGGTCGGTATGTTTCTGGCTCGTTTTTGAACTCTTCAACGTGATTTTGAATAACTGGCACTACGTTATGGTTCCTGAAAGTATGCTCCAACGTTGGACTGGATATGCGGTATGTTATGCCACGGTTCTCCCAGGACTCTTTGAAACAATGGACCTTCTGGATGCTTATGGCCTTTTTGGCAAGTCTCGGATCCGGCCCATCGCCGATTCCAACCGTTGGTACGGACCCTTTGTGGGCACAGGTCTCGTTTTTTTTACCCTTCCCCTGGTGTGGCCGCAGTACTTCTTTCCGCTGGTCTGGGGCGGATTTACATTTCTTCTCGAACCACTAAATCATCGACTGGGACTGCGCTCTCTCATGCGGGAGTGGCAGCAGGGAACCCTGCGCACCTTTTACCTCCTACTGGTAGCTGGCGCCATCTGTGGGCTCCTCTGGGAGTTTTGGAACTATTGGGCCCTCACCAAGTGGGTCTACACCGTACCCTACGTGAGCTGGCTGAAAGTCTTTGAAATGCCGATCCTCGGATTCTTGGGATTTCCCCCATTTGCAGTTCAATGCTACGTCATGATGAGTACCGTTTCACTCCTTCGGCAGGGCCGCAGCTGGCAAGACCCAAGCAAACCCTCCACCCAATCACAACCAGCTCGAGCCATAGTGGTTGGTTCCGCACTTGTCATCTTCTGTCTGTTTGCCTTCCACCAGATTGATGTCCACACTGTTGCAAGCTGGCGACCCTAGTCCAGCAGGCAGCGCGCAGCAGGCAGCAGGCAGGTTTCAATAGGAATGCAGGGTCTAGGTCTATAAACATCCTGCCGCAAGGTATATGGCAAAAGGAATAGACAACCTATATGATGAGCTATTAGCCATCAGTAAAGGCACAGGGTATAGGGTTCAGGATACAAGGCTGCCTGCTGCAATCTGCCAGCTGCCTGCTGCGCGCTGCTTGGCTTGACGTGGTTCCCTGCACGGGTTAATAGTTACACCTATTCAATAAAAAGGAAATCTAAGCCTTGGAACCTACAACCTTTTACCTGCAAAGCCTAGGTTGCCCGAAGAATCTGGTTGATAGCGAAGTTATCCTGGGCGGTCTTATACGTGCTGGCCACAAGCCGGTCCACGATCCTTTGGAAGCCCGGCTTATCGTGGTGAACACCTGCAGTTTTATCGAAAGTGCTACTCAGGAGTCCATTGACACCATTTTGGAGCTAGCCCGAGCCAAGGAGCGGGGCCAGTGTCAGGTCCTGGTGGTAGCTGGCTGCTTACCCCAGCGCTATGCTGCTCAATTAGCGAAATCCATGCCCGAGGTGGACCTATTCGTGGGCACCAGCTCTTTTGCATACCTACCCTCGTTGCTAACCAACCAGCAGAAAGGCGACCCGCAAAGAGTTAAAATAGAGCCTCCCAGGTTTCTGATGACTGGGCAAACTCCGAGAACACTCTCGGCTCCGTCATACAGCAGTTACCTCAAGATCGCAGAAGGGTGCGCAAACCGTTGCACCTTTTGCACCATCCCAACCATCCGTGGTCCTTACCGCAGCCGACCCCTAGACGACTTGCTTCGGGAGGCTGAGTGGCTAGCTTCCCAGGGTGTAGTGGAACTCAATCTGGTCGCTCAGGATACCACTGCCTATGGCATAGATTTAGGCACGAACCCTCGTCTCCCCGACCTCCTCGACCGACTTGCCAAAACCGGCATGTTTCCTTGGATCCGGCTCCTCTATGGCTACCCTCAGAGAATCAACCGCGAACTTCTAGAAGTAATGAGTGCGTACGATTGCATCTGCAAATATCTTGACCTTCCTTTTCAGCATGTATCCTCACGGTTACTCCGGGCCATGGGTCGAGCCGGGTCTGCACATGAATTCCACCAACTCATAGCTTTCCTTCACCAGTATGTACCTGAGGTTACCCTGAGAACCACACTCATAGTTGGATTTCCGGGAGAAACAGAAGCCGACTTTCAAGAACTCTACGATTTTGTGGAACAAACGCACATCCATCGGCTGGGAATATTCGGTTATTCAGCCGAGAAGGGAACGAGAGCAGCGCGATTCAGCAACCCTGTACCGGAATCGGTGAAGCAACAGAGGGTTCAGGCTCTTGCGGACCTTCAGGAAAGAATCAGCCTGGACTATCAGAAGCGGCTGCTGGACACTGTCCAGCCGGTCCTCATTGAAGGTGTGAGTGCAGAGACCGATCTTTTACTGCAGGGACGGCTACCATCACAAGCGCCCGAGGTAGATGGCTGCGTCCATATCAACAAAGGCTTTGGTCAGGTAGGTGAGATTATGCCGGTGCGTATCACCGAAGCTCATCCTCACGACCTAGTAGGCGAAGTTGTTTAGTATGAATTGTTTTGACAATACGTTCAATTTGAGCTATGAAGAATTGTTTTGTCGTTTTTCTTAGGATCTCACTTTAGCTCAGGAACATCCTCCTTGATCTCCAAAAGCACCGCAAAAAACCTGATGCACCAACAATATCCCCTCTTGGGTCAGTTGGACAACGACTTACAGCGCATTGAGGAGGAGATTAACAAGAACCTGCACTCAAGTGTGCCCCTAATCTCTCTTGTGAGTCGCTATATCATCCGAAGCGGCGGTAAACGGTTGCGCCCCTTATTGATGGTGTTGGCTGCGCGACTTTTGAACTACCAAGGTAACGACAAATATTCTCTATCCATAGTCTTCGAGTACCTGCACGCCGCCACTCTTCTCCACGATGATGTGGTGGACAACGCCGAACTGCGGCGTGGCAGGCCATCAGCCAACACTCTCTGGGGAAACGCCGCTGTGGTTCTTGTCGGAGACTTCCTTCTCGCCACCTCCTTTTTCCTATCTGTGCTCAGTGGAAATTTAAAAATCCTCCGGGTTCTTTCAGAAACCACCACCTTCATGGCCGAAGGCGAGGTTCTCCAGCTAATCAACAGTGACAATCTAGAGATCTCAGAAGACGACTACATTGAGGTTATAACGCGGAAGACGGCTATTCTCATTGCGGCTGCCTGCCAGATCGGCGCCATGCTCGGGGATGCCTCCGAGGAGCAGGAAGAGGCAATGCGTCGATTCGGCCTCAACCTGGGAGTGGCCTTCCAGCTCAGAGACGACTTCCTGGACTATACCGGCAGTGAGGAAGAAGTTGGCAAGCCGGTTGGCAAGGATCTCCAGGAAGGGAAAATTACACTGCCCCTCATTCACGCCTTGGAGTCTAGTAGCACCGAGGACCACCACCGCCTCGTGGATCTCATTACCTCAGATAGCATCCAAGAAAAGACCTTTGCTGAGGTCAAAGAGATCATCCAACGCTATGAGGGTCTCGACTACACCGATGAGCTTGCAAACCGATATGTAGCCGAGGCCAAATCGGCTTTGGAAATGTTTCCTCCTTCCCCCACTCGGGAATCACTGCTCGAGATCGCCGATTACGTTGTGACCCGCAGGGTCTAGTCAACCACCTGTCGAAGTTCCCCCATTATTCTAACCTACGGAGAGATTAGGCACCGCCAAGTCATTGCGCTCCACTTAGTTGAGCTCGCTGTCAGTCGTCATTTTGGCTTCGCCGTCATTACGCTTCGCTGTCATTAGGTCATTAGCATTAGGTTGTAAATTAAAAGATCTAAGGGTCTTAACGTTTACGGCTTGCAAAGCAAATGGTATGCGCTTTGCAGGGTAATCTTGATTACTTTGACAGCTGTGGATAAATTTTGTAGGCTGCCAATCCGTCAAATCAAATGGTGGGGTAACCTGTAATGTCCAAAATGTACAAAAGGCTTGCACTCGTCCTGGGTATCCTGCTCGTATTGATTGTTGGACTTATTTTGTTTGTGCGGTTCTTCCTCACTGGTGAGCTCCTCGCCGCCCTGATCACCCCTCCTTTGGAGCACTACCTCCAACGAGACGTGACCCTGGCTGACGCCAGGATCGGTTTTCGCGGCTTTCGTGTGGACGGTCTGGAGATTCGCAAAAAAGGTGCCAGTGCTCCACTGCTCAAAGGTGAAAGACTCGAGCTTCGCTGGAAATTCAAAGAACTATTTAAAGGGAGAATTGTGATCCACACCCTTGCATTCACCAAACCTGAGATTACCCTTGTCCGCCAGGAGGACGGTTCGCTCAACATCGTAGATCTCTTACCGAAGAAAACCCCCGCAGAACCGACAGCACCATCCGGCAAAAGAGCCGAGAGCGGGCCCAACGGCGTCCCTCTTCTCATTTCATTGCTCGCCATGGAAGACGGGCGGCTTACCTTTGTGGATCGCTCCCGACAGCCCCAGGCAACCTTGGGAGTAACAAACATCCAATCCCGCATCACTGACTTTTCAAGGAGCGCTCCCGTTCCGTACCAGATAGAGGGCCAAATCGAGGGGAAAGGCAAGGGGTCTTTCACGGTCAAGGGCACCTACAATCCGGCCAAGAACGCTCTTGCAGGAAACGTCAAACTCAAGGAGATTGACCTTGCCCACCTCACCCCTCTCATTGCCAAAGACCATCCAGACGTTATCCAGCAAGGGAAACTGAGCATGGAAGCATCTCTGGGGAGCGAAGGATTTGACCACCTCATGGGCAACGGCAGTTTGCACCTTGGCGGGTTCAAAATAAAGAAAGAAGAAAAAATTTCCGAGACCCTGGAGGTGGAGGCCGGTTTTCAACTGGACATGGTGCGCTCGCAAAAGACGCTGAAAATCGACGGTCTCAATCTGGTCCTCAACGGACAGAAAGCCCAGATTCAGGGGTTTTTGACTCAATGGGATCAGCGCCCCCAGCTCGACTTCACGCTGACTTCACCCCAAATCAAGCTGGATGAACTCCTCGCCCTGCTTCCCAAAAGTCCAGCTTCATCTGCTACAACCAAAACCACCCCTGAGAAGCCGCTGGTGCTGGATGAGCCCGCCACTGAAAGAGCTGAGCAAAAAGCTAAATCCCCTGCTCCCGCATCTTCAACCACATCGAAGAAGGAATCTGAGGAAAAGTCGGAAAATTCTCAGACGGCCCCTGCATCCGCCAACACCAGTGATAAGGCTGCAGAAACAGTCGGTGAGCAAGATGTGCCGGCCATGAAAAGAGCCACCGAAGCAGCGTCCACAACCATCCACAGAGGACAAAAGCCCGTTCCCCTTGATGTCCAAGGGAAAATTCATTTGGATTGGTTTTTTTACCACAAACTGGTAGCCAGCAATGTGGACTGCCAGCTTACCCTCGTGAAGGGTAAGCTACAGGTGGAACCACTGTCGGCATCCCTTTACGGCGGTGCACTTGGCGGGCGTGTGAAGGCCGATTTAGAGTCGCCGGGGCCACCCTTTCAATCCAGTATTTACACGGAGAACGTACTCTTGGACGAGCTCGTTGGGGCTTTTTGGCCAGCGACTCGCGGCCGCTGGTCTGGCAATGTGAACCAGATCTCTAAAGCAAAGGGCATTGGCTCTGGCTTGAGTGCACTCCAGGCTCGCACCGATTTGAACATTAATGAGGCGGAGTTTGCCGAACATCCCCTCCTCCGCAAGCTGGCCGAGCTGTTCCAAGCCGAAGATCTCCAACAACTGCGCTTCTCCCAAGTCACCGCCAGGGTGCTCACCAGTCAGGGGATCGCCACCATCGAAAGGTTACACTTGGTAGGCCCTGTAGTACAAGGGGAAGGCGGTGGCACCGCTGGTCTACTGGACAAGAAGCTTAACTTGCGGCTGCTCATCCAAATCCGAGCTCAGTATGTCGGAAAACTGGCCCCCCTCCGGGAGATTGTCCCCAAAATTATCGATGAGCAGGGCTTCGTCCGGCTGCCCCTGACTGTGAAAGGCACCTTCGATGATCCAGTCTACGGACTAGATGAGCGCTGGTTAGCTAAAATAACCAAGAAAGCAGTCGGGAAGCCGCTGAAAAAGCTGGAGAAAAAGGTGCTTCCCAAGATACCCCTGACTGAAAAGGATAAAAAGAAGCTTATGGAGGGTCTGCAAAAACTCGTGGAGTAATGATTGACGGGACTAGTGCTGACACTCTGTCCGGTTAGAAACCAACACTCGCCATTCAGGATGCTTACCGCCCCAGCAATGCGAAGACCCCGACAAACCCTCGCGTTGTCTGAGCCACCACCACCTGTTGTCCCTTCCAGTTGTTCTTGGAGCTCAACTGGCCTTACGCCATATGCGCAAGCGGATTCATAGGTTGGCTTTTCGGGGCCAAGTTTACCTCGCGCGGCTTATCGGGGTCACCTGTATCTTAGCACAGTTTGTTTCCTCTCTCATATGTTTTTTTGTCGGGTATAAACCTGGCAGGGTTTTTATCAGTTCAGGTTGTGTGGTTTCAGTTGTAAGGTATCCCCTGCTGCACATACTTGCTCCTTCGCTCTGTGCTCGTGATGCTGTTGCCCGAACTTCTTACGAGGAATTATAACGGGCAGCTTACCACGGACTACTGATCGGGGTGAAATTCCCTGGCGTTTGGGCTGAAAAAGTGGTAAGCATCCTAAGTGCTAGTCGAAAAGTACATTTCAGATTGTGGACTTCAGATTGATGCAAGTCGCTACAAGCAACTCATGGAACTCCACAATCAGCATTCTGCAATCTAAAATCTACAATCTACAATCTGTAGAAAGCTTTCCTTATGGGAAAAAGGACTTCAGTCTATTTTGCGGTAACGCTCATCATCGTTGGGTCAATCGTGGCCATAATTGCTTTAAAGTGGGACGATATCGTTGAAAAAATCGCTGAAAAGAAGGTTGATGCTGAACGACGGGCCTGGATGGACCGAACGCAACAACTCGAAGGCATCATCATCGAGATGCAAAGAGGAAAGGAACCGAAGCCATTACTCCCCACGGAACGGCTGAGCCAGGTCTTTGGTCCCACTTCTCCTTTGGCCAAGGGAGCTTCTCCAACCGGCATGACGTGCCCAGAATTGGAGGAATCACTACGCAGTTTTTGCCGCTATCTGGACGCCGGAGAGATATTCCGTTCTCAGAAAACGTACCGTGACAGCTGGGCTCTTCTTTCAAACACACTTACCACGCTAGAGCGGAGGCTCCCAACAATAAGCGCGGAAGCATATCGGCCCTCGACTATAATTGAAAATAGCTTTTATTTTTTCCGCCTGCTGGGCAAAGAAAAGATAGATATCGTCCGGGAGGCGCTCAAGCACGAAGCAGATATAGCAGAGCCTCTCATGGGCATTCTCTATTACTGGCTTATGAATGGACGCCAGTGCGACAAACTACCCCCTTCTTCATCTACACTGAAAGTGATGTATGATTACGCCGGCTTTTTTATCAGTACTTTGGGTGGCCATTCTTATTTGTACCGCCGAGATTCCAGAATTCGACTGTTGACCATCTACTACGCCGTGCTCATCGTTCACGAAGCCAATGTGCAAGGGTTCAATGAGGTGGGTCTGGATCTGCGCTTTTTCCTTCCTCTGCTTTTTGACGAGATGCAAAGTCGCAACGATCTCGCATATGTGGAAGAGTACCTAGAGACTTTGAGCAATCTACAACTACATTACTTCCGGTAGTCTAGGAAGAAGGGGGTTGACTCGATTGCAAAACACTTTGTTTCATTATCCTCGAAAGAATAGATGAACCATAAACCAGCTTCTGGGCTCATTGCCTCAGTCTTCAGGTAACGGAGGAGCACATGGCGACTAGATTCATTGACAATGACGACGGTACTGTGACCGATAGGGAGACTGATCTCGTCTGGCAGAAAGAGCCCGCCCCAGAACGGGTAACTTGGCCGGAAGCACAGCAGTATGTCCAGCGACTGAACGAAGCTAACTTTGCTGGCCAGACTGACTGGCGCCTTCCCAACAACGAGGAACTGCGTACCCTCATCCTTCCTGTAGAGAACAGCCGGCGCCTTTACCTAGACCCTATTTTTGGTCCGGAGCGCTGCTTTTGGAGCGCCACCACTCGTGATCACCACGAGGTCTGCTATGTTGACTTCTACTACGGTGGCATTTACCGGTTTCCAGAGACCTATGTCAATCATTCGGTGCGAGCGGTGCGTGGCGACATGAAAAGAGGTGCGGTCGAAAGGCAATCCGCCGCATAGGTCTATGCTGTGCAACGTAGCGGATTCATGCAGGGTGGGCACGGCACACCGAATTGATGGTGGGCGGTGCCCACCCTACATTACTTCTCCGTGGTTTTTCTTGTTTGGGGCGAGACAACAATGAAAGGCTACGTCCAGGTCTATACCGGCAACGGCAAGGGGAAGACCACCGCTGCCATAGGTTTGGCCATTCGGGCTTTGGGGGCAGGCTGGCGCGTCTTCTTCGGCCAATTTCTAAAAACCGGAGAATACAGCGAACACAAAGCCCTGGCAAAATTTTCAGACCACCTTACCATCAAGACCTACGGCCGCAACGTCTTCATCAAGGGGGAACCTGAAGAAGAAGATCGGCGGTTGGCTCAGGAGGCTATCAAGGAGCTTGCTGAAATCACGACATCTGGTCGTTACCGCCTGGTGGTCCTGGATGAGGCCAATGTTGCTGTGCATTATGGGCTGATAACGGTGGACCAAATTCTCGATCTCGTAGATGGGAAGGCTGAGGGAGTTGAGTTGCTCATCACCGGCCGGTATGCCCACACCCGGCTGATTGAGCGAGCCGACTTGGTCACGGAAATGCGGGAAGTTAAACACTACTACGATCAAGGCACAACTGCCAGGGTGGGTGTGGAGAAATGAAAAATCTAGGCTCGTAGAAGATCCCGCCCTGCGGGAGAGGATCTGGCTTTGATTGCGAGGAAGCCAGGAGTCAGAATCCAGTGGGCAAAGAGCATCGAGTGAAAGATTTTGAATTTTCCCTATGCCCCATGCCCTCTGCTCTATGCGCTTTGATCTGTTCAGATTAAGAAGTGTCGTATGAAGCGGATCACCTTGGTAACAGGGGGTAGCAGTAGCGGCAAGAGTAAACATGCCTTGGATCTCGCCGCCTCACATCACCATAGAGTCTTCATCGCCACCGCTGAGGCCACCGATGAGGAGATGCGGACTCGTATTGAACGCCATCGCCGTGAGCGGGGATCATCCTATGTTACAGTCGAGGAGCCGGTTGACCTGACAGCGGCCTTGAAATCGGTGCCTGAAGGTACGGAGGTCGTGGTAATTGACTGTATAACAGTCTGGCTTGGAAACCTTTTTCATCGAGAGAAAATGAGTGACGGAACGTGTCCAGAAATTGAAGCCTTCTTGGACACCCTCAGTGCCCCGCCTTGCCATCTGATCCTGGTGACAAATGAGGTGGGTATGGGCATAATCCCCGGTGACTCAGCCACCCGTCGCTTCCGCGACATTGCGGGTAGGATCAACCAGCACCTTGCCCTCCAAGCCCACGAGGTTATCTTTACGGTCTGTGGAATTCCCGTTAAAGTCAAATGACCAAAGTGTTTAAGGAGCACCATAGAGAGGCAATTTCGAAATGCGAATTGCGAAATGATAATGCCAATCTCAGTTGAGGATTAGGCATTTTAAAATTCGAAATCCGAAATCCGAAATTCGAAATGCTCTTCCCTGTGCCTCATGCTGAATTTAAGTGCTGAAGGAGCTCTTCGTGGAAAGGTTGAAATTGATTTTAGATGCGATTGCTCCAGTTGATCGCGGCCTTGAAACCGAAATTTGCGCCCATCTTGATAACCTCACCAAACCGCAAGGCAGTCTCGGATTTTTGGAAGATTTGGCTGCGAGCTACTGCCTTATGATGGACAACGTTATGCCACGATTGGGGAAGAAACGGATCGTTACCTTTGCCGGGGACCATGGAGTTGCCATTGAGGGTGTCTCTGCCTACCCCAGCGAGGTCACCCCTCAGATGGTGTATAACATGCTCTCCGGCGGAGCTGCCATCAACGTCCTTTCCAGACACATTGGCGCCGGTCTGCAGGTGGTTGATATCGGGGTGGCCGACCCCCTCGAAGGTGCATCCGGCCTGATGCGGCGGAAGGTGAAGCTCGGCACCGATAATATGAGCAAAGGGCCGGCCATGAGCGAAGAAGAAGCCATCCAGGGGATCCAGGTGGGAGTGGAACTCGCCCTCGCAGCCGCTGACGACGGAGTGAGCTTGCTTGGCACCGGTGAAATGGGCATTGCCAACACTACGCCATCCTCGGCACTCTATGCCGCTTTGATTCCCTGCTCTGTGGCCGAAGTAACCGGGCGTGGCACCGGAATTGATGATGCCAGGCTCAAACATAAAATCAACGTTATCGAGCGCTCTCTTGAGATCAATGCTCCCCTCCTCAGCGATCCGCTCAGAACCATGGCAGCAGTTGGCGGCCTGGAGATCGCTGGCATCTGTGGCCTCATTTTAGGTGCGGCTGGTCGGAGGTTGCCAGTTGTAGTTGACGGTTTCATCTCATCGGCCGCTGCACTTGTGGCTGTCCGACTGTCGCCAGCGGTGTCCGACTATCTCTTTTTCAGCCATTGTTCTGCTGAGGCTGGCCACCGTATCTTCTTCGACAAATTAGGAATCCGGCCAATACTCGACCTCGACATGAGGTTGGGCGAGGGCACCGGTGCCGCCCTGGCCATGCATGTCATTGAAGGCGCAGTAAAGATTTACAACGAGATGGCCACCTTCGACTCGGCCGGGGTGAGCGGTAAAGATTAGTAGGCAGTAGGCAGAGGGCAGTAAGCAGCTACATGTAGGCTGGGCAGAGCCCACTACCAAATCGGTGTACGATTGACACCCTGCATACTACACATTTGGCACCGAAAAGAATTTTCTCAGATTGGTAGTTGTTGTGCCTAGTTGAAAAGCTGCCGGCTGCTAGCCTGTCCTGAGCCTGCCTGCCCTGAGCTTGTCGAATGGGTCGAAGGGCTGCCAGCTGACTACTTGGTCTGTAAGAGCCCTTGCCGACATAAAGGGACATGACATGTTCCGAGGATTGATAACTGCCTTCCGGACTCTGACCATCTTTCCGGTACCCGGCCAGGACGCACCCAACCACAGCAGTGCCCTTCCCTTCTTCCCGCTGGTTGGCTTTGTCCTGGGACTGCTTCTTTGGGTTTTCAGTCTGACCAACAAATTGATTACTGGTGGCGGCTGGCCCATGGGTGTCGCAGCAATGATGCTTTTTGCCAGTGTCATTAGCACCAGGTCTCTCCACCTGGATGGCCTGGCGGATCTCGCCGACGCTCTGGGTGGTGGCTTGGATAGAGCTGCGCGGTTGGCGATCATGAAAGACACGCGCTTGGGAGTTTTCGGTGGTGTGGCCATCATCCTCGTCTTGCTATGCAAGTGGTTAGCATTCTCCAGACTCATAGCAACGGGGAGCACAATCTGGGTGATTCCCATCCTCATGATTTCCCGAGCCATGCTGGTGGATTTGGCGGTGAAACTGGACTATGCCAGGAGCGAAGGCGGCACAGCCTCTTCCTTGGTTCAGGAGGCCTCAGCATATCAGCGCGCGGCTGCGCTGACCATTACTCTGGTGGCAGCCCTTGTTTTCGGACCCCTGGGCCTGCTTGCCCTGGTCGTAGCCCAAATAATAACCTGGGTATATGGGGCTTGGTGTAGGAAAAGCGTGGGTGGTATAACCGGTGATCTATTAGGGGCCGGCAATGAAATAGTTGAGACAGTACTTCTTCTGTTGGCAGCAGCGGTTGGCTCCCTTATCATGAGGTACACGGGCTGGGGCTGGGTGTTTCCTTAGCATAGGGCATAGAGCAGAGGGATTGGGGATTTCGGATTTCGAATTTCGGATTGCGGATTTCCTTTTTTAACAAATGACGGCGCAGCCCAATGACCATAAATGACGCCGAAGGCATACTGACAGCGTAGCGAATGACGGCCACGTCTCGTGGTCAAATGACCATAAGTGATAACCTGGAGGAATTGAGACTCTGAGATGACCGATGTTGAACACATCCACGGCGGTGACCCGGAACGGGAACTGAAACGGTTGGGGATTTCCAGCCGCGAGGTTATCGATTTTAGTGTTAACCTTAGTCCTTTGGGTGTTCCTGCAGAGGTCAAAGCTATCTGGAACCACCTTTTCCACGAGATTGAAAGCTATCCCAGCGTGGACGGTCAGGGTGTGGTGCGCTACTATCAGGAGCGCTTCGGCCTGGATCCGGCGCAGGTACTGGCGGGTAATGGCTCCACCGAATTTATTTACTTGGCACCGAGAGCTCTGAACTTGCAAAAGGTGGCACTGATAATCCCCTCCTTTCATGACTATACCAGGGCCACTTTGGCGGTGGGGGCCGAACCGGTATCAGTGGAACTCAAAGCAGAACAGAACTTCGTTCCGCCACACTCCGCTGTATTGGAAGAGGTCCTGGCCGGTGCCGACGGACTATTTATAGGCAACCCCAACAATCCCACCGGCACCATCTTTCCAAAACAACTTCTTTTGGATCTAGCAAGAGCTTTCCCCAGCCGCTGGCTTCTCGTGGACGAGGCCTTTGTCCAGTTTCTCGACCAACCAGAAGAGGTCAGTTTGATCAAGCAGGAGCCGCTCCCAGCCAATATTGTCATCTTTCACTCACTCACAAAATTTTTTGCACTTCCCGGTCTGCGATTGGGCGCTGTCATCGGCCATCCGGATGCCATCTCCCGGCTGCGTCCACTCAAAGAACCATGGAGCGTCAACCGAGTTGCCGAACAGGTGGCGCTGGTGTTGCTTTCATGCGCTGACTATGAAAAGCGGGTCGCCAAACTTATTCGCCAGGAGCGTCCCAGGGTGTTTGGCCGACTCCAAAACATTCCCGGGTTTCGAGCCTTCGAGCCCTCAGCCAATTTTCTCCTAGTCCGCTGGACGCGCACGGCTGAGTTGGATGATCTCCTGCACTTTCTCTTGAGCTCAGGAATTCATCTGCGCGACTGCCGCAACTTTCCTGGCCTGGAGGACAACTTCTTCCGTATGGCCATTCGCAAACCAGAAGAAAACGACCACCTCCTCTCACTCATGCAAAGCTCTGCCGATCACTATCAATGATCCACGCCGCCGCCATACTCTTTGTTGCCTTCACCCTGGATTTGATCTTGGGTGATCCGGTGCTCCCCTTTCATCCGGTCAGACTAATGGGAGCTGTTATAGGTTTCATGGAGAGGGTACTCCTCCGGGTGAAGTTGTCGGGATTGCTGGGCGGAACCATTTTGGTAGTTGGGGTGGTTGGTCTTTTTGTTGGAGCTTACTTAGCGGCTCGGCTGTTTCTCACTGGATTCCATCCCTGGCTCGCCACCCCTCTGGATCTTTACCTCTCGTACTCGTGCTTGGCATTAACTGATTTGCTCAAGCACGCCATGCCAGTGGGAGAAGCGCTGGATCGAGGTGACCTGACTCAGGCCCGCGCCGCCCTCCAGGAAATTGTTGGGCGTGATACCGGTTATCTGAACTCAGCGGGCGTGGCCCGAGGTGCGGTGGAAAGTGTGGCAGAAAACTTCGTGGACGGCGTGCTTTCTCCTTTATTCTGGTTCAGTGCAGGCGCAATCCTATTCCAACCGCTCCAATTCTTGGAATTCACCGCAGGAGGGGTATGTGCCATGCTCTGTTTCAAGGCGGTCAGTACGCTCGATTCCATGATTGGGTATCGCCACCGCCACTACCTGCTCTTTGGCCGACCGGCTGCCAGGCTGGACGATCTCCTAAATCTGATTCCCGCACGTCTTTCTCTGGTTTTGCTCTTTCTGGGTGCTGTGGTCAGTGGTGAGAGTGGTTGGGCAGGATGGAAAATTGCCATGCGTGATCGGCTGCAGCACCCGTCACCCAATGCAGGTCACCCGGAAAGTTTTGTTGCTGGTGCCCTTGGGATAAGATTAGGAGGGCCAACCATTTATCAGGAGGGAACTGTAGAGAAACCATGGTTGGGGAATGGTAATGCGGAGGTTGGTCCAGATCACATTCGCAAGTGCTGTCGGCTTATCTATAGATCTTCTTTGATAGCGCTCCTTTTATTCTCTGCTACTCTGTTGAGTATGTCGTTCTTTTTTTAGCAGAAGCCGACGGCGCACGGTGTAAGGTGCAAGGTCATTAGGTGGCCAACATCAATGGCCATGAGTGAAAGCGAAGTCTAGTGACCCAACAGTGGGCTGGACCCTATATTTTTATTCCCTTCACTGAAAGTCATTTGGAAAAAATCCTTGAAAAGAAAAGCCTATCTGTTAATGTTCCATGGCGACCAGCTTCTTAGGTCTTGCCAATTCGTGTTTCCAGTGGTACCAATTGCAACCATCAATAGTATGAATACTGTTTAGGAGAGGTGATATGGGATCTCGTTTAGAGGCAAGATTGCAACGGGATATCGACCAAATTCGCTCAACCGTGATCAAAATGGGTGAGCTGGCAGAGACCGCATTACGGGACAGTCTGCAAGCGATTGTGGAGTCAGACCGTCAGTTGGCCTATTCTGTCATCTTACGAGATCGCTACATCGACGAAATGGAAAAAGAGCTGGACCGGCTCTGTCAAAGATTTCTGGTGCGGCAGCAACCAGCCGCGGGCCATTTGCGCTTTGTCTATTCGGTCATCAAAATCAACAATGAATTGGAGCGCATTGGCGACTACGCGGAGAGTGTTGCCCGACATTTCCTGACGCTCTGTGGTATCGATCCCGAGCTTTCCTACGAAGACATAGAAGAGATTGCGAATCAATCGATTCCCATGTTGCGTAACGCTCTCCAGTCCTTTGCCGAAGAGAATACTGAAATGGCAGAGGCAACGATGGAAATGGAGGACAAGGTTGATACCATTCGTTGGAATATAACCCGTGATTTAGTGCATCTCCACGAGATCAGCAAGATACCCTCGGAAGCTTTCTCGCCGATCATGAATATCGCCAATCGTTTTGAGCGGGTGGCGGATCGCGCCTGCAATATTTGCGAAGAAGTGTTGTACATCTGCACGGGTGAGGATATCAAACACAAAGGTAAAGAGGCCTTCCGCGTGCTTTTTGTTGGCGAGCGCGCCGCCTGCCGGGGCCAAATGGCTGAAGGTATTGGTAACTCTCTCGGATTGGATAGGTTTCTGTTCAGCAATGCTGGAATTTCATCGGAGCCCATGGATCCAGAAACGGTGAAGTTTATGGCGGAAAAAGGCATTGATATTTCCCATCAGACATCCAAATATTTTCACCAGATTGTAGACCTTGCAGATCACCAGATCGTTGTGGCTCTTTGCAAAGAAGCGGAGGTGGCCTGCCCAGCACCACCAGCAAAGACCCTCTGCATTCGCTGGGAAATTGATGACCCTTCGAGGGTTGAAGGCTCTGAAGAGAAGATCAGAGCTGCTTACCAAAAGACCTATAAGTGCTTAGAATTAAACATCCGAGACCTCGTTGAGGCAATTCTCGTCAACGACTTTCAATAGGAGGGTACATGTCAATGTTGGGCAATTTGCGGTTCACATTCAACAGGCTAATCATCGGCATTATCGCGCTTGCGTGCTCCCTGTCCTTGGCCGGGTGTTCCAAAAAGAGTGAAGAGGCCGCTACCTCTTCATCGGGAAAGGTTGTCATCCAGAATTCGGGTTCTGATACGATGGTAAACTTGGCGCAAGCCTGGGCGGAAGAATATGCCACAATCAACCCCTCGGTCTCCGTTGAAGTATCCGGAGGGGGATCAGGCACTGGCATCGCGGCCTTGATCAATGGCACCGTTGATATTGCCAATTGCAGCCGCCAAATGAAACCAAAAGAGATACAAAGGGCAAAACAAAACACGGGAAAAGATCCAAAGAAATTCGTCGTGGGCTACGACGCTCTAGCGGTCTACATCCATAAGAAAAACCCCCTAGACAAGATCACCATCGGGCAACTCGCTGAAATATATGGCGAGGGCGGCGAGATCACCAAGTGGTCCCAGTTGGGCATAGAACATCCAGCATGCGCAAGTGATGAAATTATCCGCGTTAGTCGCCAATCAAACTCCGGCACCTATTACTATTTCCGCGAGGCGCTGCTGGGCAAAGAGCGGGATTTCAAATTGGGGTCCAGGGACTTACACGGCTCAAAGGATGTTGTGGAATTAGTCGAGAGGACGCCTTGCGCCCTTGGCTATAGTGGAATGGGCTACGCCACCGAGCGTGTCAAAATGTTGAAAGTCGCCAAGAACGCGGGCGATCCCGCCTACGAGCCCAGCGTTGAAAAAGCACTAAATGGTACGTATCCCATTGCCCGACCTCTGTACATGTATTCGCTTGGCGAGCCAAGTGGAGAAGCAGAGAAATACCTCCAGTGGATCTATTCGGATGTTGGCCAGGAGATTGTTGCAGCAAGCGGATACGTGCCGTTGCCAAAAGAAAAGCGCGCAATGGCTATGAGGGCCGCAGAGAAAGCCAAATAGATGATCAACCGACATCGATTGGAAAGGCTCGCTGAGCCCATCATTGAATGGGTAATTCGGTTATGTGGAATCAGTGCAATTATTTTTGTTTTTGGCATTTTCTTTTTTGTCTTCCGGGAGGGAGCAGATTTCCTCTTTCGGGAACTTGATCTCGTAGAATTCTTCACCAGCCCTGAATGGTATCCCACCTCTGTTAGCCACAAGCGATACGGTGTTCTTGCCTTGATCGCCGGGACCGCCAGTGTGACGGTGTTGGCGATGGTCATTGCCGTACCCTTCGGTTTAGGAGCTGCCATCTTTGTATCAGAATTCTGTGGCCCCAGGCTGAAAGAGATCTTTAAGATTGTTATCGAGCTCCTGGCCGCCATACCCTCGGTTGTCTGGGGATTCATTGGCCTGACCATACTGAATGAGATTATCATCGACTTGTTCAACGCCCCCATCGGACTCACCGTGCTGAACGGCGGTATCATTCTCGCCTTAATGAGCGTCCCCATCATTGTTTCCATAGGTGAGGATTCTCTCAAGGCTGTTCCCGATTCGTATCGCGAAGCCGCCGAAGCGCTTGGTGCAAGCCGCTGGCAAGTGATCTACAAGGTTCTTCTCCCGGCAGCCAAAAACGGATTGTTGGCCGCTGTATTGCTCGGGGTGGCGCGGGCGATTGGGGAAACCATGGCCGTGCTTATGGCAACAGGGCATGCGGTCAAAATCCCCCACAGCGTGCTCGATTCTGTCAGAACGCTGACGGCCACAATCGCGGCCGAACTCGGAGAGGCGCCGGTACATTCAGACCACTATCAAGTGTTGTTTCTCATCGGGGTTTTGCTTTTTTCCATCACTTTTGTGGTGAATCTTGCGGCGGATTTAATTGTGAAAGGAATTCGCCAAAAATAGGGAAAGAGGAGGATGTCCAAACAAGAGATTACCCAGAAATCAAATCCCGACCTGGGTCGGGCAGATTCAGCATTATCGGGTGAAGCACCACTTGGCACACAGAGACTGTTTGCGGAAACGCCGTTTGCCCGCAAAAAGAGACTAACAGAGAACGTGGTTAAAAGCGTTTTCCTTCTGATGACGCTTCTGATGGTCATTCCCCTGATCCTCATTGTTGGCTATCTCTTTTATAAAGCCTTTCCGGTGTTATCTCTTGACTTCTTGTTCACCAATCCCACGCGCGGCATGCGCGCTGGTGGGATTTGGGCGGCATTGTTGGGCACGATTTACCTGGTTGTTATTTCTCTGCTCGTTTCTGCCCCCATCGGAGTGCTGGCAGCGGTATACCTTAATGAGTATGCACGAGATAATTGGCTGACGCGTATTATCAACCTGGCTGTGGTGAATCTTGCCGCTGTTCCCAGTATTGTTCACGCCCTGTTCGGGGTTGGCGCTTTTGTTTTGTTTGCTGGCATGGGTCGCTCCATTCTTGCCGCCTCGCTTACCCTGGCGATTATGACGTTACCGGTGATTATTGCCGCCACTAATGAAGCGCTGGGGGCGGTGCCGATGGCTTTTCGGGAGGCCTGCTGGAATGTCGGGGCAACCCGCTGGCAAACCATCCGGAGCATCGTGCTACCGAACTCTATCAGCGGTATTTTGACCGGCATTATCCTCCAGGTATCCCGCGCGGCCGGGGAGACTGCACCGATCATGTTCACCGGTGCAGTATTCTATAAGGCCATAGCCGAGGGTGATCTTTTTGCCTACGGCCTGTTCGATCAAACTATGGCCCTATCTATGCATCTGTTCACCATCTCCACCCAAGTTCCCAACGTGCCTGAAGCCATACCGTATGGAACCGCGGTTGTCCTCTTGGGTACGGTGCTGCTGGTCAACCTGCTGGCAATCGTGTTACGCGTATATCTACGTTTTCGAAAAAAGTGGTAATCACCATGCAAGATGATGAAAAAAAAATCGAAATCTCCAACCTCAGCGTCAGATACGGCCGGAAGGAAGCGCTCAAAGGAATTTCCCTGGATATCTATGAAAATGAAATTTTTAGCATCATCGGGCCGGCACAGTCCGGTAAAACCACACTGTTGAGAGTTATCAACCGCACCATAGATTTTGTTCCAGGAGTTCAGGTTGATGGCACAGTGAAGGTTGATGGTGAAAACGTGATGGATGTTAAAAACGTCTATCAACTGCGGAGGAAGATCGGGATGGTATTTCCCCTGCCGGTGGGACTGCCGTTGTCCATATACGATAATGTCGCCTTCGCGCCCCGGGCGGCAGGGATTCGTAATCGAGCCGAATTAAATGCGCTTGTGGAGCGCTGTCTGCGGCAAGCAGCGCTGTGGGATGAAGTTAAGGACCGTCTGGACGATCTCGGTACGAGGCTATCAGGAGGGCAACAACAACGCCTCACCATTGCCCGCGCCCTTTCTCACCAACCGGAAATCCTTTGCCTTGACGAATTCTCCATCGCGGTTGACCCGGTGACGACCATGCGAATTGAAGACGTCCTCAAAAAACTGCGTTCGCAGATCACCATTATCCTCGTCACCAATCTGGTGCAACAGGCTCGGCGGTTGGGGGACCGCACGGCTTTTCTCTTCAATGGCGAGCTTATCGAAGTGGACTCAAACGAGATTATTTTTTCTGACTCTCCCGCAAACAAAATGACCTATGACTACGTGATCGGAAATTTTGGATGAGCGCCTCCAACAATTACAGCATTGAGACTGACAAGCTCAATCTATGGTACGGCGATTTTCAGGCTCTCATTAACGTAAGCATGCAAGTCAAGCACGGCCTGATTACAGGACTCATCGGACCGTCGGGCTGTGGCAAGACCACGTTGCTGCGTTGCTTCAACCGCGTGAATGAACGGTATGGTAACGTGATGACAACCGGGCAGATCATCGTTCTGGGGAAAAATATATACGACCCAGACGTCTCATTACAGGAACTCCGAAAATCGGTGGGTATGGTTTTTCAGCGCCCTAATCCCCTGCCAGTTTCTGTTTACGAAAACATTGTCTTCGGCCTGCGGGTTCATTCCAGTAGAGTGGCACTGAAGAAGTCGGAAGCGGATGAGATCGTGGAGAAATCGTTACGAGAGGTATCTCTCTGGGAGGATTTGAAAGACAAACTGAAATCGAAAGCCACGACACTTCAGCTTGAACAGCAGCAGAAATTGTGTATAGCCCGCCTCTTGCCTCTAAAACCGGAAGTAATTCTTATGGATGAGCCCTGCTCAGCACTTGACGCCGAATCCACCCGCGGGATCGAGGATTTGATGTTAAGTCTGGCCGGGCGTTACACTCTTGTTGTGGTAACTCACAATATGGCGCAAGCTCGCCGCATCAGTGATGAATGTATTTTCATGCTCCTCGGCGAGATTATTGAGCACAGCCGCACCGAGGATCTCTATATTACTCCCAAGGATCAGAGAACCGCCGACTATGTCGAGGGGAGATACGGCTAAGAACCAGTAGGCAGTAGGCAGCAGGCAGCGAGCAGCATTGCGGATTTCGGATTGCGGATTGAAGAAAAGCATAGAGCATGGAGCATAGGGCATAGAGTAAGAATCCAGAAGTCAGAATACAAACAGCATAGATAACGGGCATATAGAGTAAGGTAGATTTATGTGAATCACACAATTCACGCTATGCGCTATGCGCCATGCGCTCTGCTCTAAGCCCCATGCTTTACCCTACTGACTACTTTGATTCATACCCTGTACCTACTGCTATAATCATACCCCCTTCCTAAACCCACCTTGCCGCGAAATACTTAATAGCTGTACAATCTGGATTCATGGCTCCGTAACAGAACGCAGGGTGGGCACCGCCCACCAGCAAAGTAGTGTCCACTGTACACTGTACATCTTTATGGGCTTTCCTTGACAGATAATAATTTGATGTGTGATAGTTAGTCTCTGCAAATACGGGTCTCACCTTTTCCATGTTCCACCTTCCTGACTTATTGCGATAGTGCAGATTACTTTTCGAGGAGGAGTAAGCGATGAAAAGACTTCTGCTATTGGTGTCTGTGCTGGCAATTTCTTTTTCTTTGGCCTTGGCCTCAGTTGAGGCGAAGACCCTCGCCAACATTATCAAGGCCGGGAAAATCGTTGTTGGTGTCAAAGCAGATTATCCCCCCTGGAGCGCTGTTAACGAAAAAAGTGAGTTTGAGGGCTGGGAGATCGATCTGTGCCACCAGCTCGCCGGATATCTATTCGGTGATCCCAGTAAAGTTCAGTTCGTGGCGGTCACAAGCGAAAATCGAATAAAGCTCCTTAATTCAGGGAAAATCGATTTGATTTGGGCAACCATGGGAATTACCCCGCAGCGGGCCCAGAAGGTGGACTTCTCCATTCCATACTTCGAATCCGGCGTTCGTCTCTTGGCAAAAAAGGGGTCGGGAGTCAACTCCATTTATGATCTGAAAGGAAAAAAGGTCATCACCATCAAGGGAACAACCGGCGCCCAGGCCCTGGCTGAACTGGTTCCTGGCGCCGAGCAGATCAAATTCAGCAAGACGTACGAAGCCATACAGGCCCTCAGAAATGACCAGGGGGTTGCCTTTGCCCAGGACGATCTATTGGTATTCACCATGGCACTATACAACCCAGATCTGGAAGTGGTTGGTGAATTTTTCAATTCCACCTATTGGGGAGTCGCCGTCGGCAAGGGTGAGGAGGACCTCAAGGCCTTTGTGAACGTATCACTGAGACTGATGTATGAGACAGCCTTCTTGCAGGACTCGCTGCGCAAATGGTGGGGAGGCGGGGTGCTCGATGAATACCTCAGGAGAATTGAAAAGGTTTTCCACGAATAGGGTCCCAGGGCAGGCCGACGATATATTCATTTCATCAAGTTTTTGATTCCCTGAATTTTAAAAAGCGGTTATGCATGTGACTTCGACAAGAAAATACTCGGTGACGACAACAGGAAACCACAACAGTTTTGTGTAATTTCCCTCTTGATTTTCAGCAGGCCTTATAGTAGAAACAACGCGCATAGCTTGGGTACCCGCTGAGGGTTTAATAGGGAATCCCGTGTGATTCGGGAGCGGTCCCGCCGCTGTTACCCCGCCCTTTTTCCTCTTCTGAGGGAGAGGGAACTCTTTTGGCCTTCGTGAGTCACTGTTCCGATCCATCGGGATGGGAAGGCCGCCAAAAGAGCGGGGGAGCCAGAAGACCTGCCCAGGTGCTGGTCGGTTAGGCCACGTGGAGATGGCCGAAATTGGCGATCCTTAAGGATCAAGGAAACTGGGTGCAATCCTTAAGCTGGTTACAGCTTAAGGATTTTTTTTGGCACCAACCTCAACCTCTGTTTGTTTCCCGAGGGCGCCCGTCGTGGGCAGACGGCGGGTGTCTTCGGGGAGCAACTACTGTCGAAGGAGAGTACGGCCTGTCGCAAAAGAAGATACAGTAGGGCAGGCGTCCCTGCCTGCCTAAGGTCAGCCGGCACTGAGGCCCGCCCGACCAAAACTCTGCCGGTCACAAAAGAAGATACAGTAGGGCAGGTGTCTCTGCCTGCTAAAGGTCAACGGGCACTGAGGCCCGCCCGACCAAAACTCTGCCGGTCACAAAAGAAGATACAGTAGGGCAGGCGTCCCTGCCTGCCAAAGAATGCTCTCTAGAAGGAGGAGAGAACATGAAAAAAGGGTTGATAGTCTATCTCATTGACAGCAAGAGTCTGCCAGAGAACTTTGACGCCGATGAAGAGTTGGCCCGGTTATCTCCGGGGGCTGACTGCTCGGTTCTCGCAGCTTCTGCGGAGGGCTTCTATGGTGTTCCAGAAGCATGGCATCTCATGCTTACCCGCGGCATGCAGCATATCTCCTGCGTCAAGGCACGCTTCAATGAAACGGGCACCATTGAGCTCTACGGAGAGCCACTGAGGTTATATGGGTAGTAATGATTGCAGATTTGAGATTTAGGATTGCAGATTTTACAAAGACTTAAATGATTTGATAATGCATATCTACAATCTGCATTCAGCAATCTTAAATCTGCAATGAAAATTGTCAACAGGGGCCAGATGCTTTAGAATTCCTCCAGAACAGCCAACTGGCGTTGAGGGAGTCTGTACGCTTATGAAAGTGACCTGGGATAGTGAGGCTGAGAACACGCTGCGCCGCGTTCCGTTTTTTGTCCGCCACCGGGTGCGGAAAAAAGTGGAAGATGAGGTTATAGCTGCAGGGCGCAATCGGGTCACCCAGGCTGATCTCGAGGAGAGCAAACGTCGTCAGCTGAAACAACTCAGCGAAGGCGTCAAAGGCTACAGCCTAGAGGCCTGCTTTGGCTCCAGCGGCTGCGACAATGCGGTGGTGGCCTCAGCCGATCTGGTCTCCAACCTGGAAAATCTCTTGGAAAAAGCTGACCTGTTGAGCTTTCTGCGCTCGCAGTTGGGGGACCGCTTAAAGCTCCACCACCAGCTCCGGGTAACCGTGGCCGACTGCCCCAACTCCTGCTCCCAGCCGCAAATCAAAGACGTCGGTATTATCGGCCAGGCACCGGTGCTCTGCCAGCCTGAGGAGTGCACCGCTTGCGGCGAGTGTGAGACTGTCTGCCTGGAATCAGCCGTAATTCTTCAGGACGGTTTTCTCATTGACATTGATGAAGAGCTCTGCGTTGAATGCGGCGCTTGCGCTCGTGTATGCCCCAGCGACGCAATTAGCATCGCGGCCAGCACCTACCGGGTGTTGGTGGGCGGCAAGTTAGGGCGTCACCCCCAACTCGGCCGTGAGTTGATCAGAAATCTGGAGACTGAGGAGGTACTCGATCTGGTGGGTGGTATCGTTGACTTCTTCAAGTCCAATGCGAGAAGTGGGGAACGGCTTGGTGCGGTCATCAATAGAATAGGCTGGGAGGAGTTTAGAAAGGCAGTACTGTAGGAAACTAAATCCACGAAGAACGCTAATTTCAGCAGGCAGGAGGCAGCTCGCAGCGGGCAGCAATGATGAAAGCACTTTGGTAGATGATATCCTTTTGCTGCCAGTTGCCAGCTGCCTGCTGTTAGCTTCAGTTTTGCCCCTTCGCGTCCTTAGCGGATAAAAATTTTACCAGACAGCCTCTCTCAACGTTTGCTCCAGAGGAATCGGACTAAGGCCCAGAAGTTCATAGAAGGGCTTCTCGTCGCAGGTGCTTCCCTCCAGCAGCATGGTGATCTGGTCTGTTGTGAGCGGATAACCTGGTGCGTGCTGGAGCGCGGAGGTGGCTACTCGTAAGGGGAACACGGGCATGTGTATTTTTACGATGGTCTTTCCCATCACCCGCGCCAGGGTGTCCATGATTTCATCGAAGGTCACGTTATCGGGACCGCCTACGTCCAAAGTTTGACCCTGGGCCGCTTCCAACTCAAAAGCTTTCTCAAATCCCTGAGCGACGCTGGTAACGCTCACCGGTTGAAAACGGTATTTGCCGTCGCCAATAATGGGCACCACGTACCTAGTTATCATATCGGCGAACATTTTTACCGCGTCTCCACCTCTACCAAAAATGAGAGAAGGTCGAAAGATCGTGTAGTTCAGTCCGCTTTGCCGCACAAGTTTTTCAGCGGCGAACTTGGTACGAAGGTAGGTGGTGGATCCATCTTCCCGGGCCCCGAGGGCACTCATATGCAGTAGCCGCGAAATCCCCGCGTCTTTAGCAGCGGCAATAACATTTGCCGTGGCTTCAGTGTGGAGCCGCTCAAAGGTAATTCCCTTGCTTGGAAAAGCTCGAATAATCCCCACAAGGTGGATGACCCCATCGCACCCCTTCATGCCTTGAGTGAGATCGGCAATCTCACTGACATCACCGGCAACCATCTCAACTTCGTCCGGCTTTTTTAGTTTATGCTCCGAGCCCGTCCGTACCAATGCTACCACTTGGTGGCCCTTTTCCACTAGTGCACCCAACAAATGGTTGCCTACGAAACCTGTACCTCCGGTGACGAATACTTTCATGGCAATCTCCTATTCACTGGCAGCAAGCTGGACACATAAAACAGTAAGAGACGAGCGGATAAAACGACGGTTATGCTGAGCCGAATCGCTGTCAGTAGGTACCTGCTTTGCCATGGCAGGTCAAGGGATTAGCAGTATATTCAGGCATCTTATAATAAGCACCAAGTTAAGGCAAGGGAGACAATGTCAGGAATTCACCCTAAAATCCTGCTTTGCAAGAAACACCAGGAAAAGATTTTCATGTTCACATGACGCATTCTCTCTACATTGGCTTTAATGTATGAGCCTCAAGCATCCATTTTGGCGGAAACTCCTGAGACAATCCCTCCCTCTACCTTCCCGGCATGAGAGAAAAATGGTTGCTTGACCTAGACCAAGACCGGCCTTATGCTGTGGGAAATGTTATCAAGCGAGGAGAAGCTAATATATGATCACGATTTTCGACATCTTGTTTCAGGTGATAATACTGTTCTTTTCCGTGATCCTCCATGAGGTGGCCCACGGTTATACTGCACTCAGACTGGGTGATCCCACGGCCCGATACGCTGGTCGCCTCACGCTGAATCCAATAAAGCATATGGATCCCTGGGGCACCATCGTGCTACCCCTATTTCTAATTCTTATTCGCTCACCGTTTCTGGTGGGCTGGGCCAAACCAGTGCCGGTCAACCCTCATCTCATGGAAGACCCCAAACGGGGCATGATGTTGGTGGGTGCCGCCGGCCCTCGAGCCAATATTGCCCTCATCCTTCTATCTGCCCTGATACTACGTAATTTGCCATTTTCGGCACCACCATTCATATTTGACCTGTTCAAATATTGCTGCGCAATCAATATCATCCTCGCATTATTTAATCTTCTGCCGGTTCCTCCGCTCGATGGTTCGAAGGTCGTCGCTGGGATCCTCCCCCCCAAAATTAGAGAAGCTTACGTGGGTCTCGAACGCTACGGCATCTTCATTATCATCGGTCTTCTCTATTTAGGTCTCCTAGATATGGTGATTGTCCCGCTTTACCGGATTATTTTTTATTTTCTAGTTCAAGCATGATTCATGGCGGGCACGGAGGCCCGCCCTACTTTTTACTTTACAAAACTATGGGGGCACCATGGCTAGCGAAAAGTCACAGAAAACAGTTCCCGCTTTCACTTCAAAACAAGATAAAACGGTGGGGCAGGCCTCCGTGCCTGCCATTTCACCGGCCTCTGTGACTGTCTTTCACATCGAGGGAATTTTGTTGATTAATCGGAAGGTCTCCGCCAATTCAGCTAGCTCTTGAGATGGTAGCGGGGTCTCCTCGGTGGCCTGCATAAGGATTCGGTAGTAGGTTTTGATACGGTCCACATATCTGACAGGTTCGTTCCCGCGAGCGTATCCGTGAGGCAGGCTTCGATACTACCTCCTTTGACGTAGTAACGGCA
>CAYFXH010000048.1:0-28634 GCA_964346905.1 uncultured Desulfobacteraceae bacterium
CAGGAAGACATTTTCATTTCCAAATTCAGCCTCAACTCAGCAATAGCTTCAATGTTTAAACTTCAAGCATCCATTTTTGGGGAAAGTCCTGGCACCGCTTTTCTTCTTGAAAGTTAGCAACAAGTGTGATAGTTAAAACCGGTTTACCCAAATGCGTCTATATGTACAGCTTTTCAAAACACACATCCCCTAAATCCTTTGGTGCCCCGGATCTGCGGGGTGGCTACCTGTTTCCACGGGGATGGAGGAAAAAACCAGAGGGAGGAAAAAATGCCAGTCATCACCATGAAACAACTTCTCGAATCAGGTGTTCACTTTGGACACCAAACCCGCCGCTGGAATCCGAAGATGAAACCTTACATCTTCGGAGCGCGCAACGGTATCTACATCATTGATTTGCAAAAGACCGTGCGCATGTTTAACACCGCCTACCAATTCATCGTTGAAACGGTTGCAACCGGAGAATCAGTGCTCTTTGTCGGCACCAAGAAACAAGCGGTGGACTCCATTGTGGAGGAATCCGAGCGTTGCGGCATGTATCGCGTTAGTCACCGCTGGCTGGGAGGCATGCTCACCAATTTCCAAACCATCAAGAAAAGTATCGACCGGCTCAAACAGCTTAAAGCCATGAAAGAGGATGGCAGCATCAGCAAGTTCCCCAAGAAAGAGATTCTCCGGATGGAACGAGAGATGATGAAACTGGATAGGAACCTGGGTGGGATTGAGGACATGGAGCGACTGCCGGGAGCCCTTTTCGTGATAGATCCACGGCGTGAAAATATAGCCGTAGCCGAGGCCAACACCTTGCGAATCCCCATCGTTGCCATCGTGGATTCAAACTGTGACCCCGATCCCATCGATTACATCATTCCTGGAAACGACGACGCCATTCGCTCCATTCGTTTGTTCTCTTCCAAAATCGCAGATGCATGCCTCGAGGGTAAGCAAAAACGAGAAGAGCAACTCCAGGCTGCCATGGACAAAGCACCAACCGAAGCTGAAGCCGAGGCTGCGCTGATCGGAACTGCTGCTGCTGAAGAAGGCGGACCCGAGATCGAGATTATCAATCCTGTGGAGGAATGAGCCACTTTGAAGGAGGTTGAAATTGCAAATCACTTCAGCAATGGTAAAGGAGCTACGAGAAAAGACCAACGCTGGGATTATGGATTGCAAGTCGGCACTCCAAGAGACCAAAGGCGACATGGAAAAGGCCGTGGATTACCTGAGGCAGAAAGGTCTAGCCGTCGCTCGAAAACGGGCGGGCCGAATCGCCAGCGAGGGGTTGGTCCACTCATATATCCATGCAGGGGGCAAGATAGGAGTCATGGTGGAGGTAAACTGTGAAACCGACTTCACCGCGAGAAACGAGGCCTTTTTGGACTTTGTCAAAAACCTGGCGATGCACATCGCCGCCACCAGCCCTTTGGCCGTTGACCGCGAGGATCTTGCTTTAGAAGTGGTGGCCCGCGAACAGGAAATCTACAAGGCCCAGGCTCTTGAAGCCGGTAAGCCGGAAAAAATAGTCGACAAGATTGTCGCAGGGAAACTAAACAAATTCTATCAGGAGGTTTGCCTCCTTGAACAACCATATGTACGTGACACAGACATTACCATTGCAGACCTTCTCAACGAACTTCGGGCCAAGACTGGTGAAAACGTGATTGTACGCCGGTTTACCCGCTATCAGTTGGGTGAAGATTCCGCAAGCTAGCACCCTGAGACAAGTCGAAGGGCAATTTGCAAACACCAAAATGTAAATACCCTGAAAACTATAGTCGATTATCCAAGCCCTTTCTGTTGTGAACATGCGAAAACCTGCCCTGTGGAATGGTGCCCGTTGGCCGCCCTCCTTCGGAGGATTCCGCAGGGTGAAGATTTCGGATTTTCTTCTCCTATGGCGCCAGAGCATAGGGGTTAATCCTAAAAAAGCTGAGGTGCCATCGATGGCACAAAAAAGGACCATGTCCGAATTGAAGTACAAGCGCATACTTCTGAAAATCAGTGGCGAGGCGCTGATGGGAGACGCCCCCTTCGGAATCGTTCCTGAGGTTATCACCAAGGTGGCCGAAGATATACTTGCGGTGGACCGTCTCGGGGTTGAGATGGCCGTAGTAATTGGTGGTGGCAACATCTTTCGCGGCTTGGCCGCAGCTTCCCACGGCATGGACAGGGCTTCGGCGGACTACATGGGTATGTTGGCCACCGTAATCAATGCTCTGGCCCTGCAAGATGCCCTGGAGAGAAAGGGTGCACAAACCCGAGTACAATCCGCTATTACCATAAGAGATGTGGCAGAACCCTACATTCGCCGTCGAGCGATCCGCCATTTGGAAAAGGGACGCATCGTACTCTTTGCCGCGGGAACCGGTAACCCCTATTTTACCACGGATACTGCTGCTGCACTGCGCGCCATGGAGATACAGGCCGACGTTCTCCTCAAGGCCACCAAAGTTGATGGTGTCTACCCAGCCGATCCGGAAAAGACACCGGGTGTAGAAAAAATCGACAGGCTTACCTACCTGGAAGTTCTCCAAAGACAATTAAAAGTCATGGATGCCACCGCGATCTCCTTGGCCATGGACAATGCCATGCCCATTATCGTCTTCAACCTCACCAAGCCGGGCTATATTAAGAGGGCCGTTACGGGTGAACCGGTTGGTACGATTGTGGAGGGATAGGATCATGGTTGATGAAATATTCGAAGATTTAAAGGAGCGAATGGCAAAGTCTGTGGAGGCGCTAAAAAGAGAATACAGTCGGCTGCGCACGGGCAGAGCCTCTGTTTCCTTGCTGGATGGAATCCGGGTTTCCTACTACGATACACCAACCCCGCTCAATCAGATGGCCTCACTCGCAGTGCCGGAACCCCGCCTCATTGTTGTTCAGCCATGGGACAAAACAGCATTAGGTGACATCGAGAAGGCGATTCTGAAATCAGAACTAGGCCTCACCCCTATGAATGATGGTAAAGTCATACGCATCGCCATTCCGTCTCTCACCGAAGAACGGAGAAAAGAACTGGTCAAAGTTGTCCGGAAAATGGCCGAGGAGAACAAGGTAGCTATTCGCAACATTCGCCGGGATGCTAATGAAATGCTCAAAGACCTCAAGAAAGAAAAAGAGATCACCGAGGATGACCTGTATCGGTCTCAGGAGGAAGTTCAGAAGATAACTGACCAGTTTATTTCCCAGGTGGACGAGGTGTGCACGGCCAAAGAAAAAGAAATTCTTGAGATCTGAACAGCAAGTTATCGGTTAGCCGGCTTGCCAGCCCGGCTGTTGTGCCTTAGACTTTCGGCTGACGTAGCCACGCCCGGGTCGTGGCTGCATTGGCGAAGATGGCACTCTGGCGGAGTCAGTTTTACCGGTTGAGCAAATCTGTAGTGAACAATGGTTACTCTTCCCAACTTAACTAAAGAGAATACCCTCCCCGGACAGCCTTCCCTGGAAAGGCTCATTCCGGAAAAGTTGCCCCACCATCTTGCCATTATCATGGACGGTAATGGCCGATGGGCCCAGGAGCGCAATCTCAGCCGCATCGAGGGTCATCGTGCCGGAGCCGAGTCCGTTCGGGCCATTGTTCGGGCCTGCCGCAGAATTGGTATCTCCATCCTTACACTCTATGCCTTTTCAAAAGAAAACTGGCAGCGTCCCTCTCGTGAAGTTCAGGCCCTTTGGCGACTCCTCAGCAGGTATCTAAAATCTGAACTCGAGGAGATGATGGAGCACAGCATCCGGCTCAATGCCCTGGGGGATATCCACGAACTGCCGAAAGGAGTTAACCGGCTGCTCATTGACACTATGAACAAAACAGCGGCCAACCGTGAGATGATTCTCAACTTAGCCCTCAGCTACAGCGGTCGGAGCGAAATCGTTCGAGCTGCGCAGCAACTGGCGGCTGCCTGTGTGGCGAAGCAACTGAAACCGGCGGATATAAACGAATCGATTCTTTCTGACCATCTCTATACCGCAGATATGCCGGATCCGGACCTCCTCATTCGTACCAGCGGCGAGCAGCGTATCAGCAATTTTCTCCTCTGGCAAACGGCCTACACCGAGCTCTACGTCAGCCCGGTGTACTGGCCAGACTTCCGCGAGCCGCAACTAATAGAAGCACTCGCCGACTACCAGCGGCGGGAGCGCCGTTTTGGTAAAACTGCGGAACAACGAGCACCGGAAGGTTAGCAATTTTCTCCTCTGGCAAACGGCCTACACCGAGCTCCCCGTCAGCGTTGACTTTTCTATATGCGGCCAGCACTATGCACGAACCGTCAACTGCGACCGGTTGTGGCAAGCCCATCCGCACATTCTGGTGACGGCGGTTCGTGAATGATGCTGGCTAGACGAAGTCTCCTTAAGATCGAAGGGCACGCATGGAGAATAGATCTATTGACCGGCACCATCTGCATCGCTGGCTGACCGCAGCAGTGGCTCTGCCGGTGCTGGGGTTGATCATTGGCCTCGGTCCCGGCTGGCTCTTGCTGGTCCTGGTACTCCTGGTAACCGGAGGCGGGCTCCTGGAGTTATGTGGCTTACTGTTTGTTGAAGCAAAAGGTTGGCTCCGGCCAGTAACTGTGAGTATGGGGCTGCTGTTGCCGCTGCTCACATACTGGAAAGGGGCTCTCGGCCTGACCGTAGCCACTGTTGCCGTGCTTTTTATTGCCTTGGCTGTGCATCTGCTGCTTTATGCGAAACAGGAGGCTATTTTACAATCTCTCGGAGCAATGGTTTTTGCCCACTTTTACATTCCCTTTTTGATGAGCCACGTCCTGCTCCTTTTTCGACTTCCATCTGGACGACGCTACCTCTTTTTTCTTTTTTTTGTGATTTTTGCTGGGGATACTGGCGCCTATTACGTAGGCCGCCGCTGGGGAAGACATAAACTCTGGCCGGCCGTCAGTCCGGGGAAAACGGTCGAAGGTGGTGCTGGCGGGCTCCTCAGTTCTTTGGCTATGGCCATCTTGGCTGGAAAGGTATTGCTGTCATTGGCTGAGTCCACCGTCGGCTTCCTATTGGCCTTGGCATTTGTCTTGGCATTGGTGGGCCAGGTGGGTGACTTGATGGAGTCAATGCTAAAGCGAGTCAGTCAGGTGAAGGACGCCGGTGGTCTGCTTCCCGGACATGGTGGTCTGCTGGATCGATTGGACAGCCTGATCTTCGCTTTTCCAATAACCTATTATGGAGTTGTTTTTTTTGGATAGGCGCACGCCCGCGCACTCTCTCTTTATGCGAGCAGATTCTAGAGGTCCTGGAATAGTGGAGTAATGAAATCTGAAATTATAGAATGCAGATCGTAGATTGACAAATCCCATATTCTCGACGTGCGTCTATCTGAAATCTACAATCTGAAAGCAGCAATATCTAATACGCCAAAGGGTACCGAGTCATATGAGGTCGTCGAACATGGCCATGCTCGTGGGGATGGCTTGACAGTCCACATTGAAAGGAACATTCGCTTTGAAGAAAATCGCAATTCTTGGCTCTACTGGCTCCATTGGTCGCAGCTCTTTGCAGGTAATCGAGCAATTTCCTGATCGCTTCCAGGTTGTCGCCCTGGCAGCAGGGAAGAACATTGAGCTATTGGCTGAGCAAATTCAGCGCTTTCGGCCCAAGCTTGCCGCCGTTCTCGACCAGCAGTTGGCCAAGGATTTGGCTAACCGGCTGCAACCGGATACCCGTGTAGAGGTGCTTGCTGGCTCGGAAGGCTACCAGCAGGTCGCCAGTTGTATCGATGCAGATATGGTACTCTCCGCCATGGTGGGAGCAGCAGGCCTCATTCCCACTCTGAGTGCTATTCAAGCTGGAAAAGACGTGGCATTGGCCAACAAAGAAACCCTGGTCATGGCTGGAGCCCTGGTCATGGACGAGGTCCGGAGGGCGCGGGTAACGCTGCTGCCGGTGGACAGCGAGCACAATGCCATCTTCCAGGCCCTTCAGGGACACCGACGAGAAGATCTCAAGCGTATTCTGCTCACCGCCTCGGGGGGACCTTTCCTCCACATGACCATTGAAGAGTTGGAGTCGGTGACTCCTGCTCAGGCCCTGGCCCATCCCAACTGGGCTATGGGAGCCAAGATCACCATTGATTCAGCCACCCTCATGAACAAAGGTCTGGAGGTCATCGAGGCCAAGTGGCTGTTTGACGTGCCAGTGGAAAAAATTGACGTGCACATTCATCCTCAAAGCATAGTCCACTCTATGGTGGAGTACGTGGACGGTTCGGTGATCGCCCAAATGGGCATCCCAGACATGCGCATTCCCATAGCCTATGCCCTTGCCTATCCGGAGCGTGTCGACCTAGACCTGCCCCGCTTAAACCTATTCGCCTCAAAAACCCTCACCTTTCTGGAGCCAGACCTTAGCCGTTTCCCCTGCCTCAATCTGGCCTTTGCTGCCTGTAAGGCTGGCGCTACCATGCCAGCTGTTCTCAACGCCGCAAATGAGGTGGCGGTACAGGCATTCCTGGATAATCGCATCCCGTTTAACGGAAGTGCCAGGTTAGTTAACCAGGCCTTGCAAGAACATGTACTGGACCCTGCGGCAGAGTTGGAGGCTATTCTCGCAGCCGACGCTTGGGCGCGGCAGCGAACCGAAGAGGCAATAGCTTAACATTGCACATTTTTCATTTCGCATTTTTCATTGAGCATTGTTTACTGGGGGAATGTAGTTGCAGTAATCACGTCATCCATCTTCGATGAGAAATGACAGATGTGTAATGAGAAATGTGCAATGTTAACTGTTTGGGACATTGGCGCGAAACATGCAATGAGGGAATCAAACCACCTGGTTGGCAACAGTACGGGGCGCAAGTTATAATGCAAAGACAATTTTAATCATTATCTTGTTATGGGAGTCGACTTGGATGGTTTCCATCTGGAAACTACTCAACGTCATTCTGGGTGATGTGAAGAATCTTTGCAGACCCAGGAACTCGAAGATTCTTCGTCGAGGATTTTACACCGAGTACATTAAAAGGCTCTTCAGAATGACACGAATCTCGGGGGGCTTACGGATGGAATCAAGGTAAAGGAGTACAGAGGTTTTGGAAGCACTTTTGTCATTTGCACGCACGCTGATATCCTTTGTAGTGGCACTGGGAATACTGATCTTTATCCATGAGTTTGGTCATTTTGTGGTCGCCAAACTTTTCAGAATCAGAGTTGAGCGTTTTTCCTTGGGCTTTGGCCCGCGGCTGCTTGGCAAAGAGGTAGGCGATACCGACTATCGCATCTCAGCTTTCCCCCTTGGCGGATACGTGAAGATGCTTGGGGAATCCACCGATGAGGAGATTCCAGAAGAACTGCTACCTGTCTCTTTTTCCCATCAACCGCTGCGTCGGCGCATAGCAGTCGTTGCAGCTGGCCCAGGTTCCAATTTGGTGCTGGCCGTCCTCATCTATGCCCTGATCTTCGGACTGTTTGGTCTGACCAAATCCACCACGGACATCGGCTCTGTCACCCCTGAATCTCCGGCAGCAGCCGCAGGCCTAAAGGCTGAGGATAGGATCCTTGCAGTTGATGGTGTCCCGGTTCAGGAATGGGGCCAGCTTTCGACATTGATCCAGGAAAGTGGTGGCAAGCCAATTCGGCTTAAGGTGCAGCGGGGTGATGATGTATTTACAGTGCAGCTCACTCCAGAGATTAAGCAAACCCGCACCATACTAGGCGAGGAGGTCAATCGACCCCTCATCGGTATTGTCGCCTCCGATAACTACATTGTGGAAAAGGTCAATCCTCTCCAGGCTGTTTCCTATGCAATTATACACGCTGGCAGTATGATTAAACTCACCTTCGTTGTTCTCGGCAAACTCATTGTTGGTGCCATTTCTCCCCGGACTTTAGCTGGCCCCATCGGTATTGCTCAGATGTCCGGTCAGGTGGCCAAGGCGGGGCCACTCGCCTTTCTTTCTTTCCTGGCACTGCTGAGTATTAACCTGGGAATCCTCAACCTACTCCCCATCCCGGTACTTGACGGTGGCCATCTTCTTTTCTTCTCCATCGAGGGAGTCATGGGCAAGCCGCTCAGTATTCGAAAGCGGGAGTTGGCCCAACAGGTGGGTCTCTTCCTACTCATTGTTCTGATGGTATTTGTTTTCTACAACGATATCTACCGTCTGGTCTACCCGGGGAGCACCTTTCCCTAAAAGGAATTGCCAGTTGGCAGCGAGCAGGTGAGAGCGATCGATAAAAACCTGCCGACAGATCAAGCATGCTAACCTGCTTACATATTACCGCTCACCGCTTACAAGACGCTATGCGCCATGCGCTATGCGCTATGCGATCACCATGAAGATCCTCGCCATTGACACGGCCACTCCGGTTGGAAGCATTGCCCTAATGGAGGGAGCACTCCTAAAGGCACTGCACATCCTCAACACCAGTACAACCCACAATCAGAGCCTGTTGCCCGGAATTGACCGAATACTCGTTGATATCGGCTGGACCCTTGATGACCTTGATGCACTGGCAGTAAGTCTCGGCCCTGGAAGCTTCACCGGTTTGCGCATTGGAATGAGTATTATGAAAGGACTTGCATGGGCCACGGGGAAGCCTTTGGCCGGGATTCCCACCCTTGATGCCTTGGCAGCAAATGTTCCTCTCGTCCCCTATCCAATCTGCTCGGTTTTGGATGGTCGCAAAGGTGAGATCTACACGGCACTCTATCGCCAAGGTAATGAGCAGGTGCCGGAAAGGCTCACCCCGTACATGGCTTTAAAACCGAAAAAACTGGTAACGTTCATCTCGGAGAAAACCGTACTGGTGGGTGATGGGCTATTGCGTTACGGACACTATCTGGCGAGGGAACTGGGTGAACGGTTTCTGCAACCACCGCCGCATCTTAACATCGTTCACGCGAGCTCCGTAGCCTGGTTGGCCTGGCAAATGCTCCACTCAGGCAAGCATGAGGACGTCTCCAGCTGTACGCCCCTTTATGTGCGTCCTTCTGAAGCGGAACTCACCCGCATGTCCGAGTAGAGCACCGTGCTCAGAGGCATGAGTTTCATTCAACCCCATAACCGGTCAGAGAGTAGTTGAGCTTTAGCAACCGCAGATTTCAGATTTCAGATTTCAGATTTAAGAACGAAGATCGAGTATGCGTCATGAATGATAAGACATTTGTGTTCCCTCAGGTCGTCCTTAGCTCCAAGTAAATACTTGTCAACATGCACGCCTGAAAAGCCCCTGAATTAAATCTACAAGAACTCGAATTCAGAACCTAAAACTGTAAATTCGCAATCTACAATCTCAAATCTACAATCTCAAATCTACAATCGCCATATGCATATTGACAAAATAATTCAGATTGCATAAACATATACGAATATTCCTTTGGATCACTTCAGATCATGCACATCCAGCCTTCGCATTAGACATTTGGATGCCCTGAGAAGGATTCAAAATGGAAAAATGGGATGAGGAATTAATCGCCCGCCTTCTTCCCCATAACGAAGAGCTGCGAAAATGTATTGAAGAACATAGGAACTATGAGGAGCAGCTGGAGCAGTTCAGTCAGCGCCCTTATCTGACTACGGAAGAAGCACTGGAAAAAAAACGCATCCAGAAACTGAAATTGGCGGGCCGAGACAGAATTGAGGCCATTCTAGCCAAGTCCAGACAGAGGTGAGTCATGAAATTAACAGGAGCCCAGATATTTTTCGAATGCCTTAAAGCGGAGGGGGTGGACACCATCTTTGGTCTACCGGGTGGAGCGGTCATCGATATTTACGATGAGATGCCGAAGCACAATATTCGCCATATCTTAGTCCGCCATGAGCAGGGCGCAGCCCACATGGCTGATGGCTACGCCCGCGCCACCGGACGGGTGGGTGTCTGCCTGGTAACCTCCGGCCCCGGAGCCACCAACACCGTCACTGGTATTGCTACCGCCTATATGGATTCTATCCCTATAGTGGTTTTCACCGGCCAGGTGCCGACGCCACTCATCGGTAACGACGCTTTCCAGGAGGCAGACATCGTCGGCATCTCCCGGCCATGCACGAAACACAATTACCTGGTCACGGACGTTCGTGACCTTGCCAAGATCATCCGTGAGGCCTTTTATCTGGCGGGTTCCGGTCGACCGGGGCCTGTACTGGTGGATCTGCCCAAGGACGTCATCAATGCCAAAACCGACTTCAAGTACCCAAAAAAGCTTTCTCTGAAGGGCTACAAGCCCACCTACGAGGCCCATCTGGGGCAGATCAAGAGAGCCTATACTGCCATTACCAAGGCCAAAAAACCGGTGATCTATGCCGGTGGGGGGGTAATTGCCTCCAATGCTGCCAAAGAGCTGAAGGAATTGGGAGAGAAGCTCGGGTGTCCGGTGACAACAACTCTCATGGGACTGGGGGGATTCCCGGCCCCCCACGAGTTATGGCTCGGGATGCTGGGAATGCACGGAACTTTCCGGGCTAACATGGCGGTGGCGGGCACAGACCTGCTCATCGCCATCGGTGCTCGCTTCGACGATCGCATAACCGGCAAGCTGGACGAGTTTGCACCCACGGCAAAGATCATCCACATCGACATAGACCCCACCTCCATCAGCAAGAACGTTAAGGTGGACATACCTATTGTCGGGGATTGTAAGGATGCCCTTAAGAAGCTTATCCAGCAGGCCAAAGAGAATCCCATAAGTGACCTAAAAAAGATCAGGAAGCCCTGGTTGGATCAGATTCAAAAGTGGAAGGAGACCTATCCGCTGGCCTATGAACAGAGTGACGATGTGATAAAGCCTCAGTATGTGGTGGAAAAAATTTACGAATTGTGCAAGGGTAAGGCCATCATTACCACTGAGGTTGGTCAGAACCAGATGTGGGCTGCCCAGTACTACCACTACTCCGAGCCTCGGACCCTGCTCACCTCCGGCGGTCTCGGTACTATGGGCTACGGCCTTCCGGCAGCTATTGGCGCACAAGCAGCCTTTCCAGACCGGCTAGTAATTGATATAGCCGGAGACGGCAGCATCCAGATGTGCATCCAGGAGTTAACTACTGCCGTTGAGAATAACCTGCCGGTGAAGGTGGCAATACTCAACAATCAGTATCTAGGGATGGTACGCCAGTGGCAGCAAATTTTCTACGACAAGAACTACTGTGCCACCTGCCTCAAAATCGCACCCGATTTTGTCAAACTCGCAGAGGCATACGGTGCGGTAGGTCTGCGGGCCAGCAAACCCCATGAGGTGGAAGAGGTGATCCGGGAAGCATTCGCCTCACCCAGGCCGGTGCTCATGGATTTTGTGGTCAACCCGGAAGAATGTGTCTATCCCATGGTCCCTGCTGGAGCTGCCATGACTGAAATGCTCCTCGTCTGAAATGGTCTCTGTTGTCAGTGGTCCGTTGACTGACCACGAACAACGGACAGTATTGTTTGGCTCAGCCTTGACCTGAGAGAATCCCGTTGGTGCTCTCAGCTTGCTTCAACATCAACGGAAAAGGAGAAAACCCGTGAGGCATACCCTCGGAGTCCTGGTGGAGAATCAGCCCGGTGTCCTTTCCCGGGTGTCCGGATTATTCAGCGGCAGAGCTTTCAACATTGAGAGCCTTACCGTGGCCGAAACCCTTGATCCCGAAATTTCCCGCATCACCTTGGTGACCACCGGTGACGAGATGATCATGGAGCAGATTGTCAAGCAGCTCAATAAGCTGGTGAGCGTAATTAAGGTTATCGATTTTCGCGAAGTGAAATTCGTGGACCGGGAAATGGCTCTGATCAAGGTGAAGGCCGAGACCACTACCCGTGCGGAAGTTCTCCGTATTGTGGATATATTCAGGGGCAAAGTGGTGGATGTAAGTCCTCAGTTCTACACCATTGAAGTAACCGGCGACCAAGGAAAGATCGAAGCCATTCTTGACCTGCTCAGTCACCTCGGTATTGTCGAGGTGGTTCGTACTGGCAAAGTCGCCATTGCCCGCAGCAAAAGAAACACCAAAAATAAGTAGTGGCGGCGCTTTAAAGCAGCACGCCAGGCTAACTACCGGTAACTGCTTCAAGCACATACTCACTTTTGCCAATAGGTACCAACGATTACAGTTACCTCGCCCCAATTCGCTTCTGGTTGGCCCTTAGGTGAGTGCTCAGCTGTCACCTGTCAGCTTTCAGGAAGAACGTGTTGGACTTCCACTGCGGCCTTTAGGGCTCAAGGCTAGCCCTGAGCGTAGTCGAAGGACAAGGGGTGACACCGCCTCAAAAGGCTAGCCATCATCCACAACAAGTATTTCTGTTTTTAACGGCACCACAGGAGGATACAGTGAAAATCTACTACGACTCTGATGCCGATCTGGGCGTGCTTCAAGGGAAACAAGTGGCAATCATCGGCTACGGCAGCCAGGGCCATGCCCAAGCACAGAATTTGAGAGACAGCGGTGTGGATGTCATCGTCGGTCAGCGCAAGGGCGGCCCAAACTATGAGCTAGCAAAGGAGCACGGCTTCGAGCCCGTGTCTGCCGCAGAGGCCACACAAAATGCGCAAGTTGTCCAAATTCTTACAGCGGATCACGTTCAGGCACGGTTGTACAAGGAAGAAGTTTCCGCCCACATGACAGAGGGCAAAACCCTGGTTTTCTCTCATGGCTTCAACATTCACTTCGATCAGATTCGGCCTGCTGCCAACCTGGATGTGGTGATGGTAGCCCCCAAGGGTCCAGGTCATTTGGTGCGGAGCGAATATGAAAGGGGCGCGGGGGTGCCATCATTAGTTGCCATTCATCAAGATGCCACCGGGCGTGCCCTGGAGACAGCCCTGGCTTATGCTAAGGGATTGGGTGCCACCCGGGCCGGGGTTATTGAAACCACCTTCAAAGAAGAAACCGAGACCGACCTTTTCGGCGAACAGACGGTTCTTTGTGGTGGGGTCTCCGAACTGGTCAAGGCCGGCTATGATACGCTGGTGGAGGCTGGCTACCAGCCGGAGGTCGCATACTTTGAGTGTCTCCATGAGGTGAAGCTCATCGTGGACCTCTTCTACCAGGGGGGTCTCTCCTTCATGCGCTACTCGGTTAGCGATACCGCCGAGTACGGCGATTATACCCGAGGCAAACGCATCATTACAGAACAGACCCGGCAAACCATGCGGGAGATTCTCGCTGAGGTGCAGAGCGGCGAATTTGCCCAGGAGTGGATCGCAGAGAACGAGTCCGGCCGTCCTCAGTTTACCGAAATGCGTCGTCAGGAGAAAGAACACCCTATTGAGGTGGTGGGCGCCAAACTTCGCGCCATGATGCCCTGGTTGAAAAAGGGCTAAGCCACTTCCGGCGAGGTCGAACCTTTTTCTCCAGTTCCCCTGTTCAACCGCTACAGGTGTGCAATGCGACGCCTTCCCATTGCTAAAGAGGGGTTACCGTATAGTATTGTCCTTACGGTGCTCTTGGTGGTATGCGTTCTCCTCGGCTGGACGTTTTTTACCGTACTGACTTTAATTGCAACGCTTTTAGTGGTAAACTTCTTCCGCGATCCTGAGCGGGATGTCCCGCAGGTCCCCCGCGCGGTGCTGGCGCCAGCTGATGGCCGCATCATTTTCGCAGGGAAAGCATTTGAAGATAGGTTTCTCAATAGTGAGACGCTGAAAATCAGTATCTTCATGTCAATCTTTGATGTCCACGTGAACCGGATTCCCTTCTCCGGTGAGGTGGAACGTATTCATTACGAAAAGGGCACATTTTTTGCTGCCAGTTTGGATAAGGCCTCCCGGAAAAATGAACACAATGCAGTGGTTCTGAGAATTCCTGGAGGGGAGAAGATAGTTTTCGTTCAGGTCGCCGGATTGATCGCGCGGAGAATTGATTGCTGGTTGCAACCCGGCGAGCGTGTTCAGCGGGGCGAGCGTTTTGGCATGATTCGCTTTGGCTCCAGGCTGGACGTCTTCGTCCCCACTGACAGTAGGTTGGCAGTATACAAGGGGCAGCGCGTAACAGCAGGGGAGAGTATTTTATGTTATCATCCAGTAAACGACGAAAACGAAGAACGCGAAAGCCACGACAGATGAAGCGGGGCATTTACCTCCTTCCCAACCTCCTTACCACCGGCAACCTCTTCTGCGGCTTCTATAGCATTATTGCCGCCATCAACCACGATTTCTGGACGGCAGCAGTTGCCATTCTCTTTGCCTGTCTCTTCGATATTCTCGACGGCAAGGTGGCTCGTCTCACTGGTTCTAACAGTCACTTTGGTATGGAGTACGATTCTCTGGCCGATTTGGTGGCCTTTGGTGTGGCGCCTGCCCTGCTTGTTTACCTCTGGGCGCTCAAACCCTTCGGCCGGGTGGGGTGGGCGGCGGCCTTCCTCTTTGTTGCCTGTGGCGCCCTTCGACTGGCCCGTTTCAATGTGCAGGCCGATTCGGTTCCCAAAAAGCATTTCTTAGGACTTCCCATTCCAGGGGCAGCCCTCATGGTGGCCACCACCGTCCTGTTCTTCTACCGGATGGGAGGGAGTGGTCCCACCAAGCATTTCCTACTGCTGGCAATGACCTACACGCTGAGTTTTCTCATGGTCAGTGGCGTCCCCTACAACAGCTTCAAAGAATTTGATGGATTCCAACGGATGCCGTTTCGGACGCTGTTCCTGATGATCTTGCTTTTCTCGGTGATTGCCGCCCAACCTTCTATCATGCTGTTTACTCTGGGCCTTGTCTATGTAAGTTCAGGTCCACTGGGGTACGCCTTTAAATTTTACCAAAGCCGCAGACATCCCCTTTCTGAAAGCGCTGGCGAGCAGGAGGGGTTACGCAGCAAAAAGGGAACAGAATAGATAGAACTTTCCACCACGCAAAGGAAGTGGTTAACGTGAGCTAGAATGAACGAAAGTGGTTGAGGTTTCGAATCAGGAAATCCCCCAATTTTCACCAGGGCTGAGGTATTCCCCCTCCTGGGTAGTATCCTAGGAAGGGGAACTTTTGCTTTTTAGCAAGGGTAACTTTTGCTCACCTGGTGCGAGGTATGGTTCAATCACCACCGGGAAATGACAAAGGTATGTACTATGGGAATGACCATCACCGAAAAGATTCTCGCCGCCCACGCTGGCTTGGAAAAGGTAGAGCCCGGAGAGCTTATCGAAGTTGATGTTGACTTCTCCCTGGCCAATGACATTACTGCACCCATTGCCATTGAGCGGTTCCGCCAGGCAGGCGCCAAAAAGATTTACAACGTTGATAGGCTTGCTTTTATCCCAGATCATTTCGTGCCAAACAAGGACATTGAGTCGGCCACCCAATGCCGGCTTCTGCGTGAGTTCGCCGTTGAGCACAAACTGCCCCATTTCTTTGAGGTGGGCCGTATGGGTATAGAACATGCACTCCTACCGGAACAGGGACTGGTCCTCCCAGGGGATGTGGTGGTTGGCGCTGACAGCCACACCTGTACCTACGGGGGGCTTGGAGCGTTTGCCACTGGCGTCGGCAGTACGGATCTTGCCGCGGTGATGATCACGGGCCGCACTTGGTTCCGCGTGCCCTCCTCCATCAAATTTGTCTACCAGGGGAGTATGGGCCCATGGGTTACAGGCAAAGATCTCATTCTCTACACCATCGGCCAAATCGGCGTTGATGGCGCACGTTATCGGGCCATGGAATTTACCGGCCCCGTGATTTCTCATCTCTCCATGGATCAGCGATTGACCATGGCCAACATGGCCGTTGAAGCAGGGGCAAAAAACGGCATAATCGCCCCCGACAAGCTAACTCGCGCATATGTTGATGAAAGGGCCCAGCGGTCTTATCATTTCTATGAAAGCGATGGGGACGCTCGGTATGAGCAGGTTATTACCTACGACGTTAGTGAGATTGAGCCACAGGTGGCCCTGCCTCCTTCTCCAGCGAACAGCCGACCCGTTTCATCCGTGGGTGAGATTCTCATTGATCAAGTGGTGATTGGCTCCTGTACCAACGGCCGCCTTGAGGACTTGCGTCTCGCTGCGGAGCTGCTGTCCGGCCGTCGGGTGGCGCCCACGGTGCGCTGTCTCATCATTCCTGCTACGCAGGCCATTTACCGGCAGGCCATGGATGAGGGTCTGTTCTCCATCTTCCTTGAAGCGGAGGCTGCTATAAGCACTCCAACCTGTGGTCCATGTCTCGGTGGATACATGGGCATCCTCGCTGCTGGCGAACGGGCCGTGGCTACCACCAACCGCAATTTTGTGGGTCGAATGGGCCATCCGGAAAGCGAAGTCTACCTGGCCTCGCCAGCCGTAGCTGCAGCCTCAGCAGTTCTGGGCAGAATTGCCAGCCCCGAAGAACTATAAAGTTTTCTTGCCGCGCACATCGGCTACATACTTCGCGTTCTTCGCGGATTTAACTCTTTCATCATCTTCGGAGGTTAGGATGAGACTGGCCGGGAAAGCCTGGAAATTTGGGGCCAATATTGATACTGACGCCATCATTCCAGCTCGCTATCTGAACACTTCCGATCCCCAGGAGCTTGCCAAGCACTGCATGGAGGATGCTGACCCGGAGTTTGCTAAGAATGTCTCGCCGGGCGATATCATCGTCGCTGACCGGAATTTTGGCTGCGGGTCTTCTCGAGAACACGCCCCCATCGCCATCAAAGGGGCTGGGGTAAGTTGTGTGATTGCCGCGAGCTTCGCCCGCATTTTCTACCGGAACGCCTTTAACATGGGACTGCCTATCTTGGAGTCACCGGAGGCGTCGGCAGATATTGTCTCTGGAGAACACCTGGAAATAGATCTGTCAACCGGAACGATTCTCAACAAAAGCCGTAACCGTACGTACCAGGCGCAGCCGGTGCCTACGTTTATGCAAGAATTGCTGGCCGCCGGAGGGTTGATCCCCTACGTTATGAAAAGACTCAATACGTCGAGATAGTCGGACATTCCGCACCACAAAGAACACAAAGGGCATACAGATACCTATGGAACAATGTAATGCGCTGTGTAGGTGAGCAGATGAGAACAATTGTAAGGTTCCCCGTCTCGGTGTATAAGCTAAACAATACCTGGTGATCTTTGTGGTTAAACTCCATTGGAGGTTTGGATGGCGAACTCCTATCGGATTGGCGTGATTCCTGGTGACGGCACGGGACCCGAGGTTGTGGCGGAAGGCCTCAAGGCTCTGGCGGCCGCTGCTGAACGCAACAGCTTCTCTTACGAACTGGTCTCATATGATGTGGGCGGGGACCGCTACCTGAGAACCGGTGAGACCCTGCCGGACTCAGTCCTCACAGAGCTGCAAACAATGCACGCCATTTACCTGGGCGCCATCGGCCATCCTGAGGTTCAGCCCGGAATTTTGGAACAGGGAATTCTGTTAACGATTCGGTTCGGACTCGACCAGTATATTAACCTGCGCCCGGTAGTCCTGTATCCAGGAGTTTGGACACCACTGCGCGACAAGAATCCTGAAGACATCAACTGTGTGGTGGTCCGCGAAAATACCGAAGGTCTCTACGTTGGCAGTGGTGGTTTCATAAGAAAGGGTACTCCGGATGAGGTCGCCATCCAGGAATCGGTGAATACGCGAAAAGGGGTGGAGCGTTGTATTCGTTACGCTTTTGAGCTCTGCCGTCGCCAGAAGCGGCACAAAGTAACCCTGTGTGGCAAGACCAATGTGCTCACGTATGCCTTCGACCTGTGGGAGCGGACCTTCCAAGAGGTAGCCCAGGAATATAAGGATCTCGAAACAGACTATGCCCACGTGGACGCTCTGTGCATGTGGCTGGTGAAAAATCCAGAATGGTTTGACGTAATTGTGACAGATAATATGTTTGGTGATATCATCACAGATCTGGGGGCCATAATTCAGGGGGGCATGGGCATAGCAGCGGGAGGAAACATAAACCCACACGGTGTATCCATGTTTGAACCCATTGGAGGTTCCGCACCGAAATACGCAGGCAAGAATATGATCAATCCTCTGGCCGCCATTGCCGCTTTGGCTATGCTCCTGGATAACCTCGGCGAAGAGAACGCTAGCCGCCAGGTGGAAGATGCTATTAAGCGAGTGGTAAAAGATGACCTGAAAAGCATGGAAGCTGGCCGTATGGGGCACACCACCCAGGAGGTTGGAGATTTGGTGGCGAAACACATTTTGGAGAGCTGACCAGGAAAAACCTTACCCCATGAAAGGTAGAACTCTATGCAAAACGAGTATCACATAGCGATAGCCGGCGCCACGGGCGCCGTGGGTAATGAGATGCTGAATATCCTTGAGGAGCAGAAGTTTCCTATAGCTTCCCTCAAGCTGCTGGCCTCATCTCGTTCCGCTGGAAAAACTCTAAATTTTCGTGGTAAAAGTCTGACCGTTGAAGAACTCGGCGAGGATTCTTTTCAAGGAGTGGACATTGCTCTGTTCTCGGCAGGTGCAGCGGCCAGCCGGCAGTTCGCGCCGGCAGCGGCCAAGTCTGGCTGTGTGGTAATCGACAATTCCAGCGCCTGGCGTATGGACCCTGAGGTGCCGCTGGTGGTGCCCGAAGTCAATCCTCACGCTGTCGGCGACCATCGCAACAAAGGCATCATCGCCAACCCGAACTGCTCCACCATCCAGATGGTGGTGGTGCTCAAGCCCATTTACGACGCTGTAGGAATCGAGCGGGTGGTGGTGTCCACATACCAAGCAGTCTCAGGCACCGGCAAGCGCGCCATGGAGGAATTGTCGGACCAGACCAGAAAGCTGTTAAACTTTGAGGAAGTCACCCCCGAGGTCTATCCCTACAGGATCGCCTTCAACTGCTTCCCCCATATCGGCAGCTTTCTGGATAATGGCTATACTGAAGAAGAGATGAAAATGGTCCATGAAACCCAGAAGATAATGGAGGATTCCGAAATCAGGGTAAGCGCTACCACTGTGCGAATCCCTGTCTTCTATGGTCACTCGGAAGCGGTGAACATTCAAACCAGCCACAAGCTCTCGGCCAAAGAGGCGCGGGTCTTGCTGTTTCAGGCTCCCGGGGTAAGGGTAATGGACAATCCGGATGAACGGATTTATCCAATGCCATCGGACGCAGCTGGCGGGAACGACACTCTGGTGGGCCGGATCAGGGAGGACATCTCCATTGAAAATGGGCTCGATCTCTGGATCGTCGCCGACAACGTCCGCAAGGGCGCTGCCTTGAACACGGTGCAGATCGCTGAACTCTTAGCGAAGGAATATATGTAGAGTGAGTTGTCCGTAGTCCGTTGTCCGTTGCTAAAAGACGTGAGGTCGGGCACATGTGGTATCGGACGAGACCAGAAGCTGAGCCAGACGCGGTTGAAAAGATCTAAGAGTAATCCCCCATCTCGCCAGTCTCGCCAAATGGCTCCACGCTTTTCTGCGAACGCAGTGAGCTCACAACTTAGCACCCACCACTGACAGCGGACTCCTTATGAAATTCCTCTGAGAAGTGACACTGGGCCACTACTACCCCATCACCTCTTCGATTCACTCACTTGATCCTCGGGTCAAGCTCTTCGGCTTGCTTTTGAGCGCGGTTACGCTTTTTGCCATGGTTAAGCTTTGGGGGCTGGCCCTCTTCTTTCTCGCCTCTCTGTAGCTCATCCGGTGTGCCCGGTTGCTTATGATCACCGTTTTGCAAGGGTTTCACCCTTTCGGTTGTCTTTTCCTTTTGATCGCCAGTCTCCAGCTAGTCTCGAAGAGCACATGGTATTGATCTTGGCTCTGGAACTTGGGGTAGCCGTTTAGAAGATTTTCATGGTATTTTTTTTCCTCTTCTCTATAATGTCTTGGGGCGCGCCGAGGAGGTGGCCACTGCTATGGCAGTCCGCGGCTATGGACAAGCTATGCAGAAGCAGACCTCGAAGCATATGCGGTTGTCGTCCATAGACCGTTTAAGCCTAGCAGTAAGTATCTCCTGGTGTATAGCGCTTCTCTGGCTCTTCCGTGGTTGAGGTCCACAGTGAGAATTATCGCCGGCAAGTATCGGGGGTTGCGGTTGGCGACTCCAAAAGGCAAACGTATGCGACCTACTGCTGATCGGGTGCGGGAGGCCATCTTTAATAGTATCGGTACTGATTTGAAAGAACTCTGGGTGTTGGACCTCTTCGCCGGCACAGGTGCCATGGGTATTGAGGCGCTCAGTCGCGGCGCTGGTTTTGTGGTCATGGTGGACCAACATCCTGCGTCCCTGAGATTGATTGGCCGCAACCTAGCCGCCTGCGGCAGTCCGCAACACGCCAAATTCTATAGACTGGACCTGCGCCGTGGTCTCAAGGGGTTGGTACGACAGGGATACCGCTTCGATTTAGTGTTCCTGGATCCCCCATACAGACGGGGATTGTGCCAACGCTGTCTGGAGCAACTCGGAAACGGCACACTCCTTAACCCGACTGCCACCGTCGTGAGCGAGCATGCGGTTGAGGAGAACCTTACTCCCACCTATGGCTGTCTCCAGAGACAAAAGATGCGACGCTATGGGAGTACGGCAGTGAGCTTTTACCAACGGGGGGAATAAATGACCACGCAAGACAAGAGAGTGACCGTCTATGCCGGATCATTCGACCCTATTACCAACGGGCATCTGGATTTACTGGACCGGGCTTTGAAGATTTTCGACAAGATCATTGTCGCAGTGGCCGAAAATCCTGCGAAAGTACCCCTCTTCACTCTGCAGGAACGGCTCGAACTCATCAGCGCCAGTTTGGCAAACCACCCGGAACCAGATCGTATCCAGATAGACAGCTTCAAGGGATTGCTGGTGGATTATGTCGAACAGACTGGGGCTGTGGCTATCCTCCGGGGACTTCGGGCTGTGAGCGACTTTGATTACGAGTTTCAGATGGCCCTAATGAACCGCAAGCTGAGTCGTCAGCCAGAGACCCTCTATCTAATGACCGGTGGGCGCTGGATTTACATCTCATCCAGGATAATAAAGGAAGTGGTCCAGGCAGGAGGCAGCGTTACCGGCCTGGTGCCAGAGGTGGTAGAAAAAAAGCTGCAAGAAAAGTTCAGAGACGATGGAGGTTGAATCTCACGTTCCAGTCTCATCTCACCATGAGCACTCGCCAACTCGAAAACCGTATGTAGCTTTTTATGAGTTTCCCTAACAGATATGCAAACGCTTTTAGCTTGACACTCAGCAGTTGCTCTCCTATATTCCATCCAACCCCGAACCATTCCGTATCTCAACCTCCCCCAGACAGATCTCGTGGCGCGCAATAAGAGGAGACTAGTATGCCAAGACGGGATGATATCAAGAAGGTGATGATTATCGGTTCCGGGCCCATTGTCATCGGCCAAGCCTGCGAGTTCGACTATTCCGGCACGCAAGCTTGCAAGGCGTTGCGCAAACTGGGTTATGAAATTCTGCTGGTAAATTCCAATCCCGCAACCATAATGACCGATCCGGGGATGGCGGATGTTACCTATATTGAGCCGCTCAATTTCCAGACCATGAAGGATATCGTCGCCAAAGAGCTGCCTGATGCCCTTTTACCCAACTTAGGCGGTCAGTCAGGACTGAATCTTTCTTCAGAACTGGCACGTGCAGGAGTGCTTGACGAATACGGCGTCAAGGTCATCGGTGTCGAAATTGATGCCATCGAGCGCGGTGAGGATAGAATCGCCTTCAAAGATACTATGGATAAACTCGGCATTGAGATGCCGAAGAGCGCGCCAGCTTTTAGTGTGGCAGAGGCTGAGACAATTGCCAATGATCTGGGCTATCCGGTAGTTCTTCGTCCCGCTTACACCTTAGGTGGCTGGGGGGGTGGCCTGGTATACAACGTTGAGGAGTTGCGTACCGTTGCAAGCCGAGGCATCTCGGCTAGCCTGGTTGGCCAGGTGCTGGTGGAGGAGTCGGTTCTGGGATGGGAGGAGCTGGAGCTGGAAGTGGTTCGGGATGCTAAAAACCAGATGATTACCGTCTGCTTCATCGAGAATGTGGATGCAATGGGCGTACACACTGGCGACTCCTTCTGCACTGCCCCCATGCTTACCATAGATCCTCAACTGCAAGAGCGACTGCAAAAGCATTCCTACGACATTGTTGAGGCCATCAAGGTAATTGGCGGCACCAACATTCAGTTTGCCCATGATCCCAAGACCGGTCGAGTGGTGGTGATCGAGATTAATCCAAGAACTTCACGCTCTTCCGCCCTAGCGTCCAAGGCCACCGGGTTTCCCATTGCTCTCATCTCTTCCATGTTGGCGGGCGGAATGACCATGGATGAGATTCCTTACTGGAAAGAAGGCACGCTAGATAAGTACACGCCCACCGGCGATTACGTTGTGGTGAAATTTGCCCGCTGGGCCTTCGAGAAGTTTGATGGAGCCGAAGATAAGATTGGCACTCAGATGCGTGCTGTGGGCGAAGTTATGAGTATTGGCAAAACATACAAAGAAGCCTTCCAAAAATCAATCCGTTCTCTGGAGAACGGCCGATATGGACTTGGCTTTGCCAAGGATTTCCATGAGCGGACCCTGGATGAATTGATGGAACTGCTGGCTCAGCCTTCCAGCGAGCGACAATTCGTCATGTACGAAGCGCTGCGCAAAGGTGCAACCATAGAGGACCTCTACGCGAAGACTCACATCAAGCCTTGGTTTGTTGAACAGATGAAGGAACTGGTTGACCTGGAAGAGCAGATTCTCCAGTACAGGGGAACGGAGTTGCCCAACCAGCTGCTGGTGCAGGCGAAGAAAGATGGATTCTCCGATCGCTACCTGGGGCAAATTCTTGAGATCCCCGAGAGGGAAATTAGGAGGCGACGTGCCAAATTAGGTGTGGTGCAGGGATGGGAGCCTGTGCCTGTCAGCGGGGTGGAGGATGCGGCTTACTATTTCTCCACCTATAATGCTCCCGATAAGGTTGCAAGAAGCGAAAGGCCCAAAATCATGGTTCTGGGTGGCGGCCCCAACCGTATCGGTCAGGGCATTGAGTTCGATTACTGCTGCGTCCACGCCGCCTTTGCTCTGAGGGATGAGGGCTATGAGTCCATCATGGTCAACTGCAATCCAGAGACGGTTTCAACCGACTACGATACCTCAGATAAACTCTACTTTGAGCCCCTTACCGTGGAAGATGTGTTGAGTATCTACGAGAAGGAAAAGCCGGAAGGCGTTATCGTACAGTTTGGTGGTCAGACCCCTCTCAACATTGCCAATGAGCTGGCACAGGAAGGGGTGAGCATCATCGGTACATCCCCGGAAACCATTGACCTGGCTGAGGACCGGGATCGTTTCCGCCAGATGATGCGCAAGCTGGGTATTCCGCAGCCAGAGTCAGGCATGGCCAGCAACCTGGAAGAGGCTCTGCAAGTCGCAGAGCGCATCGGCTATCCACTGATGGTAAGGCCATCGTACGTGCTGGGTGGACGCGCCATGGAAGCAGTCCACGACAAGGAGATGCTCAAGCACTATGTTTCTGTGGCAGTGGATGTGACACCTGAGCGGCCCATTCTCATCGACAAGTTTCTGGAAAACGCCATTGAGGCCGAAGCGGATGCCATTGCCGACGGCACCGAAGCCTTTGTCCCTGCGGTTATGGAGCATATCGAGTTGGCCGGTATCCATTCGGGCGACTCTGCCTGTGTAATCCCACCCATCAGCATCCCCGCCAAGCACCTCGACACCATTTATGAATATACGAGAAGGATTGCGGTGGAGCTCAATGTCGTAGGTCTGATGAACATCCAGTATGCCATAGCCAACGACACCGTTTACATTCTCGAGGCCAACCCTCGTGCCTCGCGGACCGTTCCCCTCGTATCAAAAGTTTGCAACATCTCCATGGCTCGGCTTGCCACCCAGGTCATGCTCGGGAAAAAGCTTGCCGACCTTGACCTCAGCCGCAAGTCCATTCCGCACTTTGGTGTTAAAGAGGCGGTTTTCCCCTTTAACATGTTTCCCGAGGTTGACCCGCTTTTGGGGCCTGAGATGAGATCAACTGGGGAGGTTCTTGGCATGGCAAATTCTTTTGGGCTGGCTTTTTATAAGGCGCAAGAGGGCGCGCAGCAACTGCTCCCGTCCGAGGGGACCGTTCTCATCACGGTGTCGGAGAGAGATCGACCGGCTGTACTCGAGGTGGCCCGCCAGTTCGATAGCCTCGGTTTCAAAATCAAAGCTACCATTGGGACCCATGCTTTCCTGGCTGAGCACGGCATCGAATCTGAACACATACTCAAGATGCATGAGGGACGCCCCAATATTGTTGATGGTATCAAGAACAAGGAGATTAAGCTGGTCATCAACACCCCAAGTGGCAAGTTGAGCAAGTATGACGATTCCTACATCCGAAAGGCTGCCATTACATATAAAGTGCCCTATATCACGACGCTCACCGCTGCCCTTGCGGCAGCCAGGGGCATTGCGGCCTACCGCCAAGGAAAGGATTCGGTGAAATCCTTGCAAGAGTACCATGCGGGTATCAGTTAGAGTATCCCGAAGCGGGTCGACCCCGGATGACCCTTGCCAAAATCGAAGCCTCCGGGTCTATCCGGCTGCACCTTTTGATTGTTACCTGAGCGAGGAGTAGATCATGGGCGGATTGTTTGGGACCATTTCGCAAAATGACTGCGCAAGTGATCTGTTTTACGGCACAGATTACCACTCGCACCTCGGGACCAGACGGGGCGGCCTCGCGGTGTGGGGTCCCGGTGGGTTCAGTAGATCCATACATAACATTGAAAATAACTATTTCCGCTCGAAGTTTGAGTCTGATCTACCAAAATTTCGTGGGAATAGCGGTATAGGCGTTATCAGCGACTATGACCCGCAACCGCTGATCATTGGTTCGCACTTGGGAACCTTCGCCATTGTCACGGTTGGGAAAATTAACAACATAGAAGAGCTTGAAAAAAGAGCATTAAGAAAAAAAATGCATTTTTCAGAAAAGAGTGGCGGGGTGATAAACCCGACGGAACTTGCGTCCATGCTCATTTGCGAAGAAAACTCTTTTGAGGATGGCATAAGAAGCGCCCAGCAAGCAATTAAGGGATCGTGTTCCATGCTTCTCCTGACGAAACATGGCATGTACGCAGCCAGAGACAAGCTGGGCAGAACTCCCATTGTAATCGGAAAAAAGCAAACCACCTTCGCCGTTGCTACGGAATCATGCGCCTTTCCCAACCTGGGCTATGAGGTTGAGAGATTTCTCGGACCTGGCGAAATCATCTTTCTAACAGCTGACGGGTATGAACAGCGCACCAAACCAGGCGAGAACATGCAAATTTGCGCATTTCTGTGGGTGTATTACGGGTATCCCCCCTCCGAATATGAAGGGATAAATGTAGAATCTGTCCGCAATAGATGCGGGTCTGCACTTGCAAAAAACGATTCCATAGAAGTAGATTTCGTGGCAGGGATTCCAGATTCGGGCATTGGACATGCCATTGGTTATGCCAACGAGAAAAAAATACCCTATTTGAGGCCATTTGTTAAATATACTCCCACATGGCCCCGGAGTTTCATGCCCCAGAATCAGGAGGTAAGAGATTTAGTTGCCAAGATGAAGCTGATTCCCATCAGATCCACAATAGAGGGTAAAAGGATTCTCTTTTGTGAGGACTCAATTGTGAGAGGGACTCAACTGAAGGATAACATTCAGATATTGTTTGACTACGGCGCATTGGAAGTCCATATGCGACCCGCATGTCCCACCTTGATTTTTCCATGTGAGTTTCTAAACTTCTCAACCTCCCGATCCACCTTAGACCTGGCCGGGCGAAGCGTCATAAACGAAATAGAAGGTAGCGACGACATACGTATGGATGAATACCTGGCACCTGGATCGGAAAAATACGTGGAGATGATCGATAGAATTAAACAACGCTTGCGATTGACGACCTTACAGTATCAGAGGTTGGAAGATATGGTGAGTGCCATCGGCCTGTCCAAGGAAAAATTATGTACCCATTGCTGGGATGGATCGAGCTATTTCTGACAGCTATCTTAGCATATTGCAACATTGCCAGACTTCCTGTCCCCAAGACTCCAGGTCATCACCCAGCATGAAAAAAGCTTTGCTTCTTCCCTGCTTTTGTTACCCAGAAAGCGTTATTGCATCCTTTCTCTGCGGGCAAAATAATCAGCCAGGATCTGAGCGTGATCGAAAGCGAGTTTTGCGGGCAGACTTTCCTTGGTGAAAACTCCCACCCCTACGGCATCATCTCTAGCCTTGGGTGCACCTCTGGCCCGGGCCATAAAAACTATGGAAATGGTGTGATGTCTTGGATCCCGCTCGGGCGCAGAGTAAGCACCGAGTTGTCCCACAAGCTCCACATCTAAAGAGGTCTCTTCCCTGGCCTCGCGCCGGGCCGCCTCCTCAACAGATTCGCCGTAATCCACGAACCCGCCCGGTAGTGCCCAGCCATGGGGTTCTTTGGCCCGCTGGATAAGGACGATTCCTTCGTCTTCAAGCTCTATGATAATGTCCACTGTCGGATAGGGATTCTTGTGGGTATGTACCAAACCGCCGCAGTGCGGACAGGTGACCCCATTTTTCATTAGTATCTCCTTGAGCCCGGGACTGCAAACAAGAGGCGAGGTCCTGAACCAGTGGAGCTTCGGCGATTTCAGATTTCAGATTTTAGATTGACGGCAACCCAAATGAGCAACACATGAAATTCTGCAAGCTGCAATCTACAATCTCAAATCCCTCAATCCCACATCCGCAATCCGCAATCCGCAATCTTAAATCTACAATCTGAAATATTCGTCACCCCTAGAGCGATGCTTTCAGTGAGCGGGAAAAACGCTGGTCTGACCAGAGGTGAGTCTCTCATGGTGAGGGTGATGATCCTCAGTGCTGGATCTCGAATAACCGGCTGATGGAATCTTCGTTGTGAATGCTCTTGATGGCCTCAGCGAACAGCACTGCCGAGGAGAGCACCTTAAGATTGGTGAGAGACTCTCTTTCTGGTCGATTTGGCAAGGTATCGGTGACCACCACCGAGCCGAAAGAACTCTGGGCCAACCTTTCAAGCGCTGGACCAGAGAGAATGGCGTGGGTACAGCAAGCATGCACTCCTCTGGCACCATTATCCAACAGGGTGTGGGCCGCTTCCACCAGGGTGCCGGCGGTATCTACCATATCATCAAGAATAACCGCAGTCTTGTCTTTCACCTCGCCAATGAGGTGCAGAGCCTCCGCTCGGTTGGCATCTTCTCTCCTCTTGTCGATGAGCGCCAAACCAGCGTTTAATCTCCTGGCGTAAGCACGGGCCCGTGGTACGCCGCCCGCGTCCGGTGAGACAATCACCAGTTCATCACGAAACTGTTCCCTGATGTGCGGCAAGAGAATGGGCGAAGCATACAGGTTGTCCACAGGAATGTTGAAGAAGCCCTGAATTTGACCAGCATGCAGATCCATGGTTAACACTCGATCAGTTCCCACCGTGGCGATCAGGTCGGCAACCAGACGGGCGGTAATGGGTACCCGTGGCTTGTTTTTACGATCCTGCCTCGCATATCCGTAGTAAGGCATTACCGCGGTGATCCTTCGCGCCGATGCCCGTTTCAGAGCATCAATAATTGTGAGAAGCTCCATGAGATGATCGTTTACGGGATGGGCGAGGGATTGGATAACGAAAGCATCTGTACCCCGTACACTCTCTCCAACCTCCACCAGGGTCTCGCCATCGCTGAACCTATCAATCCTGGCGCGGCACAGTTCTATTCCAAGATAATCACAGATGTTCTTCGCTAGCTCTGGGTTGCTATTGCCGCTGATAACTCGTAAGCCCACTGTTGCCATAGTTACCTCTCCTCAAGGAATGATTTCGGCCTGATACCTTAGTACAGACCTGAGCAAATCGCAAGTGAATATGATTGGAAAGCCTACCTGAAGATAAGCAGCGGTTGCGGGTCGGTGGGTACGTTTAGCTCCAGACCCTCGGTTCGGTGGGACAGCTGACAGTAGCCACGAAACACTGAGCACATTTCTCAATGAGCACTGAGAGTCAAATGGAGCAGGGCAAATCAGCCAAATGCAAAATGACAGACGCGCAATGCGGGTGGAGCAATGACCTGGTGCCTAATGAGCCCAGCGCTCAGTGGCTGTTACAATCATCGCAGCATTGTACTGAGGCCGCCAACGCCTTGACCACCTCTCTCGGCTCGGCTTTTACTACCTCTACAATAGTTAGCTCAAGTGCCAGACGTTCCTCCACCCTCTGGACCTCATCGTGGCGTAAGAGGTGGAACGTCACGAAAGCTGCTGCCTCTGGCTGCAAAATAAGTTCCAGGCTGTCACCTTCACGAAGGCTTTCCAGATGTTGATCAACCCCGTCAATCCAGGTCTCCACTCCATAGAGGAAGCGGTGCTGCCCAGAAGTCTCTATAGCCCGGTTATCTTCGTTTTCACCGTGTAGTCGAAACGTAACCGTCACATAATGTAGGGGCATAACCTGCGCTGGCATTGCCACGATCTCCCTCAGAAATGAGCCTCTGTTACTTTCACCTATTCTATATTTTTTCGCACTCGATTTCCATTGCCAATGTTTTCCGTCCAGTAAGGAAATGACGCAGAGCGCAGAGAGCAAAGCGAAAAACTATCAAGGTCAAGATCCTCCTATATTTTTACGCTATGCGCCATGCGCCATGCGCTCTGCGATCTGACCACGCCAAAAGCACGTGGCTTTTCTCCCCGATCAGCTACTCAGCATGCAACTATCAGCTATCAAGTTGTTAAAAATACGAACCGCAGAACCGCAGAACTGCAGAACCGCAGAATATCGAAGTGAAAAACATTA
>CAYFXH010000049.1:0-8909 GCA_964346905.1 uncultured Desulfobacteraceae bacterium
TTCATGCAGTTCTACGGAGGTTACCCGTGTCCAGCCGCGACAGCCGTGGATTTAGAATGACATGGGAGGTGGGGCCAATCAGAAGGCTTTTTGACAGAAAGAGGAGGAGTTTATGACCAAGGCAGATCTCGTAGCGAAAATGGCAAGTAGTGCAGGGATCACAAAGGCTTCTGCAGAAAAGGCTTTGGCCGGTTGTTTAAAAGGAATAAGCGATGCCCTGCGCAAGGGAGACAAGGTCACCTTAGTGGGTTTTGGCACCTTCAGTGTAGCCAAAAGAGCCGCCCGGGATGGAAGAAATCCCCAAACTGGTAAGAAAATTAGGATCAAAGCTACTAAGGTAGTCAAGTTCAAGGCTGGTAGCAAGCTCAAGGGAATGGTCAAATAATGACCTGGTGACCAAGCTAGCCTTGATTGTAAGGGCGACTACACGTAGCCTGTCGAAGAAACGAGAGCCCCCATTTTTTACATAAAGCGGAGCGAGATGGGTCTGTTCCGGCAGACACCATACTACTCCGCTTTTCCTTTTGAAACCAGTCGTTGGGGTAAGGAATCTGACCCAGAGAGATTCGAGAAGAATTCAAGCGATTAGGGAAAATAGCTCATAAACCCCTGTCGGCAGATAAGGGCAGTCTCAGGTGCGCTGTCGGCAGAATTGATATTCTTCCTGTTCTTTGTGCTCTTTGTGTTCTCTGTGGTTTGCCCCCTCTGGTTTAATCAGTCGTCTCTGTCTCATCATGATGAATGATAATGACGCGGTGATCATCGAATCCCGTAGAGGTGCACAAGAAAAGCCCTCTGCCCCTCTGGCTATTATGGCTTGCGCCGAAGTAGATCGCCGTCGGTTTTGCCGCTTGGCAACCCCCGTGGCCGGTGGCGCTCGCGTAGCCTATAATGCCCGTCTCGTAGACGTGATTCATGCCAACCGGCCCATCACCGTAGCTGGTCCCATCCTTGGTGCCCCTCAGGCAGTTCTTGTTCTGGAAAAGTTGATCGCTTTTGGTAGTCGGGTAATCGTAGTTTTTGGCTGGTGCGGCTCATTGCAATCACACCTTCAAATCGGCGACTGGCTTCTGCCCACTTCAGCTCGCAGCGAAGAAGGGACGTCAGCACACTACCCCATGACCTCGGCACAGTTTCTTGCCGACGCCACCATGTTTGCGGAGCTTCAAGCTCACTGCGAGCGGCATGGGTTCTCCGTTTACTCAGGACCGGTTTGGACCACCGACGCACCACTGAGGGAGACGGTAGCCAAAGTTCGCAGCTATGGAGAAGAGGGGATTCTTGCCGTGGAAATGGAGATGTCAGCTTTGTTTCACGTCGCCGCTTACAGAGAAGTCCGGTTGGTTGGATTGTTGGTGGTTTCTGACGAACTTTTCACCCTCAAATGGCGGGCTGGCTTACGCACAACCCGCTTCAAACGTGCCTGCAGTCAGGCGACCAGTACACTCCTAGACTTCTGCGCCAGCCTGCCCCCAGATCTTCTGAAGTAGCTCTTCCCAACGAATCCCTCTCTTCTTGTCTAAAGGGGCCGCCTGTTGCATAATAGCGACACGGTGTTTTCCAGCGAACAGCTGGCAGATTTAACAAAGTACTCGTTTGCGCTGCCTGCTGCCCACTACCTGCTGTTTTTGAGGGGTTATTCCATGTCTTTTCCAAAAAAGCGGAGAAAAGAACCAAGACCCACCCTCGCCATTGACGTGGGCGGTGGCACCCAAGATGTACTTCTCTGGCAACCCGACGTTCCTTTGGAAAATTGCGTAAAACTGGTGCTCCCTTCCCAGACGGCAGTGGTGGCTGCACGCATCCGTCGTTGTACCTCCCAGGGTCTTCCCGTCTTTCTCACTGGGAATCTCATGGGCGGCGGCGCCTGTGTATGGGCCATTCAGGATCACCTCCAGCAGGGTCATCCCATCTATGCAACGGCTGAGGCTGCACTTACCATCTATGACAACCTGGATCGTGTTCAAGCTATGGGAGTGACCTTGGTGGAGGAGCAGCCACCTGATGCACTACCATTGATAATGAGTGACGTGGACCTTGCGGCCCTGGGTAAAGCCCTTGCCCAATTCGAGGTTGAGCTCCCGGACGCTTATGCGGTGGCGGTCCAGGATCATGGATTTTCGCCGCATGGCAGCAACCGCCTTTTCCGCTTTAAACAGTGGCGCGATTTCCTCAATCGAGGCGGCAGATTGGATCAGCTCTGGTATAGGGAACCACCAGACTACCTGACCCGGATGCGGGCTGTGCTGCGTGATCTGCCCGGGGCTCTGGTGATGGATACAGGTGCGGCTGCCATTTTGGGTGCCCTTTGCGATCCATTGGCGGCTGAAAAGACCGAAGAAGGGTTGCTCGTGCTCAACCTTGGGAATCAGCACGCGGTGGCCTCTCTGGTCCTGAACTCCCAAATCGTTGGGTTGTACGAGCACCACACCAGTTGCCTTACACCGGCCAAGCTCCATGACCACCTGGCCCGTTTTCGCCGGGGTACGCTCAACGATCAGGAGGTGTTTGCCGACCAGGGACACGGTTGTGTCACCCTCCCCAATGCCAAGGATATGAGCCCTTTTTCAACAGTGGTGGTAACCGGCCCTCAACGCCATCTGGCAGAGAGTCTAGGCTACTATTTCGCCGTCCCTTATGGCGATATGATGCTCTCAGGGTGTTTCGGCCTAATCAGGGCGGCAACGGGGATGATCTAGGAAAGACACGGTGAGAGGGGGACACGGAGTCAATATCTGCGCAGCCTTTTGGACTTAGCAGAGCTCAGTGAGAAGCGGGCAGATCGCAGCGGGCAGCAAGCAGAAAGAGAATTTCAAAATGAATCTCTGGTTTATGAATGTCAAGTAAGATCTTACCATTCCCACTGCATGCTGCTTACTGCATACTGTTTACTGGTTTATACGCCGCGTCCGTGGTCCGTGGTCCGTTCTGGCTCACTCCGTTCGCCGCATAGCGCTAAGCGCTAAGTGCATAGCGTTTTGTTACAATTAATAATACGCTCTGCGCTATGCTCCATGCGCTTTGCGTCATTGGCAACGGACTGATAGCCGCTTCAAAGGCATACTGCTTTACCAGTCAATGGATTGAGCTGTGATGGAAACAAGCGGGGCAGTTCCTGAAAACGTGCGTCAAAGAGTGGCTGAACTGCGGGAGCAGATCGACTACCATAACTACCGCTACTATCGCCTCAATGATCCTGAGATTTCCGATGCAGCCTACGATGAGCTTTTTCAAGAGCTCCAGCGATTGGAGACGGAATATCCGCAGCTCATCAGCCCCGACTCCCCAACGCAGCGGGTGGGTGCCGAACCCCTGGAAACGTTCAGGCCGGTGACCCACCACCGCCCCATGCTCAGCCTGGAATCCTCTCACGAATCCCGCCTCCTTGAAGACTTTCACCGGAGAGTGCTTGAGGCAGCGGCAGGAACAGCCGTGGACTACTTGATCCAGCCCAAGGTGGATGGGGTATCCATTGAACTCGTCTATCAGGACCGCCGGCTTAGCCGGGCTGCCACCCGTGGCGATGGCCTCACCGGAGAAGATATCACTCTCAACATTCGTGCAGTCGCCAGCATTCCCAAAACCCTCTCCGCAGTGGCGCCCGCGCTTGTGGTGGTGCGGGGCGAGGTATTCATGCCGGTTGAAGGTTTCCGCACCCTCAACGAACAACTTATCACCGAAAACAAGAAACCCTTTGCCAATCCTCGCAATGCTACCTCTGGCTCCCTGCGCCAGCTGGATCCGGCCGTTACTGCCAGTCGTCCCCTAAAACTGTTTCCCTTTGAACTCACCAATGCGGATGAGTTGGCTTACCATACTGAGAGTGAGTGTCTGAAAAATCTCAAGGGCTGGGGACTGCCAGTACCGGCAGAGGCTATAGAGCTGGGGAACTCGCAGGAAGATATGGAAGCCATCCATCGCCGTTACAGTGCCAATCGCGACCAGCTTGATTATGAGGTGGACGGTATTGTGGTGAAGGTTGATCCATTACCGCTGCGGGCCAAAATGGGCACCCGAGCCAGGACCCCCCGCTGGGCTGTGGCCTACAAGTTCGAACCACGTAAGGAAGTAACCAGGGTTGAGAAAATCATTACCCAGGTGGGTCGCACCGGGAAGTTGACTCCCGTGGCCCTTCTTCTGCCGGTGGATGTGGGCGGTGTCACCGTATCTCGGGCATCTTTGCACAATTTTGGGGAGGTGAAGCGGTTGGACGTTCGTCCCGGAGATACCGTCCGGATTCAGCGAGCAGGAGATGTGATTCCCCAGGTAATCGAGGTGATCAAGCCAGGGGAGCCTCGCAGTCAACCAGTCCTAGCTCCTGATAGGTGTCCTGTATGCCGAAGCAAAGTAACTAAGGAGGGAGCGTATCATAAGTGTCCTAACCTTTTTGGCTGCTCCGCGCAGATCCACGGTAGTATTCGCCATTACGCCTCCAGAACTGCGTTGGACATTGAAGGTCTGGGGGAAAAGACCATCGCAACCTTCCTGGAAAAGGGTTTGCTATCCGATCTCGCTTCACTCTACAAACTAACTGGAGCAGATATTGCCCCTCTCGAAGGATTCGGCGAGCTTTCAGCCAACAACCTCATGGGGGCCATCGGCAACAGCAGAAATCCCCAACTAGGCCGTTTCCTGTATGCTCTCGGTATTCCCAATGTGGGCGAGAAGACGGCGGCAGACATCGCCCGCTCATTTGGCTCCTTTGCAGCCATCCGCAGCGGTACCACCGATCAGCTCTTGGAGGTGGAGGGGGTGGGACCCATTGTCGCCCAGTCCATCGTCGACTTTTTTGCCAACCCGGCAGTCCAGGCCGGGCTGGACCGCCTTCTCCAGGAGGTGAGCCCGCAACCTGTGCCAGTTAGGGAACGGCCCGAAACAAACATTTCTGGAAAGACGTTCGTCTTTACTGGCAGCCTGGAGCGTTTTAGCCGAAATGAGGCCCAAATTCGGGTGGAAGCATTGGGCGGCAAGACAACCAGCACAGTGTCTCGAAATACCGATTACCTTGTACGCGGCCCTGGCGCCGGCTCCAAATTGGAGAAGGCCCGCAAACTGGATATTCAAATCCTTGATGAAGAGGAATTTCTGAAGCTTATCGGGGAAGAGTCAAACTGACGCAGAGGATGCAGTAAAAATAGAGAACTCTTGCTGGTAATGGTGTTAGAGATCCGAATCGGAGTGATGCGAAGCCACGAAATATCGGGTCTGATGAAATCCTAAATTCGAATATCAAAATCCTAAACAAATTCAAAATCCGAATTTTCAAATGTTCAAAACAGTGATCAATGATGGGAAATGCCCGAGTTTTGGTAATTTGGATTTTGAGAATTTGAACATTGTTTCGGATTTCGTGCTTCGGATTTCGAATTTAACAGAACCCGTTGTATGCCGTCATGCTCTAGTCACTCCGTGTCGCCGTCTCACCGCGTCTCCAATGGCAGGGGGGGATTCACATGGACAAGGCAAGAGCGCACGTATTCATATCGGGGCGCGTACAGGGTGTCTTCTTCCGGGCCTACACCCAGAGTGCCGCCCAGGAAAGGGGAATTTCAGGCTGGGTCATGAATACCCGTGATGGCCGGGTCGAAGCTGTCCTGGAAGGCGAGAAAGATAAGGTTGAGGATATGGTCCGCTGGTGTCACCAGGGCTCGCCCATGTCCCGGGTAACCAGGGTTAATGTCGACTGGCAGGAATACACCGGCGAGTTCAGGGATTTTTCGGTGAAGTATCCCTATTAGTCGGCCAAGATGCAGGAATCGGAGGTCAGTGGTAAGTAAGCAGCCGGCAGCTCGCAGCTGGCAGTAATATTGGAAAAGGCTCACTGCTTTCTGCTGGCTGCCTGCTGCCTGCTGCCCTCTGCTTTCTGGGCTTGCGCAAGCATCTCCCGGGCGTGTGCCCGAGTCTTTTCAGAAACTTTTTCTCCCCCGAGCATGCGGGCGATCTCTTCTAACCGCTCCTTCCCGGTCAATTCCTCCAAAGCTGTAATGGTTCGTCCTCTCCGAGTGCTCTTACGCACCACGTAATGGTACGCACCGTAACAGGCAATCTGCGGTAGATGGGTGATGCAAACCACCTGATGTCGCCTGGAGAGAATTTTGAGACGCTGTCCCACCCTGTCTGCGGTACGACCGCCAATTCCAGCGTCCACCTCGTCAAAAATCAGGGTCTCATGAGCTGTCTCCCGGGCCAGCAATTCTTTCAGGGCCAGGACAATCCTGGAGAGTTCTCCACCCGAGGCGATCTTGGCCATGGGCCTGAGCTCTTCGCCGGGGTTGGCAGAGAAAAAAAAGGCAGCTCTGTCCACTCCGTTATCATCCAGGAGGTATTGGCCTACCCGAATACCCTCCGCGCTTGCCTCCTCTTCCAAGTCAAAGCGCACCGTGAATCGGCAACGGGGCATATCCAGGGATTCCAAGCTCTTTTCCACGGCCTTGCTTAACCGGCTTGCAGTTTTCTGACGAGCCTTTGAAAGCACCAGGGCCTCTGACAGGGCCTGCTGGCGAATACGCTCCAGGGCCTCTTCTTTGGCGGCGATCTCCGCCTCGTCATGTTCTGTCGCTTCCAGCTCCTGCCGCAGCTTATCTGCATGGGTTAGCACCGTTTGAGTGCTGCCGCCATACTTGCGCATGAGCCGTTGGAGAGTGTGCAACCGTTCCTCCACCAACTCTAGTCTGGCGGGGTCCGCCTGGATTTTCTGGGTGTAATCCCGGAGATTGAGGGAAACATCCTCCACCTGGTGTTTGATTGCCTCCAGTGTCTCTGCCAAGGGCTTGAGCGTCCCGTCGAGACGTCCCAGCTTGGCAAGAATTTTCTGACACTGACTTACCTCTTCCAGAACCGCACCGCTGTCTGAATAGAGAACCTGATGGGCCATGGCGGCACCCTGCTGAAGCCTCTCCACGTGCCGCAATCTTTCGCGCTCTTCTTCGAGTTGGTTCTCCTCGTCTACCTGGATCCGGGCCCTGTCGATCTCTTCCAGCTGGAAACGACGCAGTTCTTCTTTTTCCTGGCGCTCCCGGGCCAGCCGGTGCAACCGGCGGAGTTCACTCTGCAACCTCTTGAGCTCTTCGAAGGATTGTCCGTACGGTTTCTGCTCTTTTTCAAGGCCTCCGTATCGATCAACGATCTCCAGCTGGGCCTCGGGTTCCAGGAACAATTGGTGTTCATGCTGCCCGGAGATACTCACCAGGCCTCGACACAACTCGGTCAAAACCCCTACGGTGGCCAGCTGTCCGTCGATATATACCCGATTGCGACCACTGGTAGAGAGGGTTCTTTTCACCATTACTTCTGGGCCGCCGAACTTCTCCAAGGTCTCTGGGATTTCAGCAGTATCAACATCATTCGCCAGGTTGAATTGAGCGGCCACCGTGGCTTCCTTGCTGCCAGTGCGGATGAGGTCTGCAGAACCGCGGCTACCCAGCAAGAGATTGATGGCGTTGACCAGAATTGATTTGCCGGCACCGGTCTCTCCGGTGATTACGGTAAATCCTGGGCGGAAAGAGACGGAAAGCTCATCGATGATGGCAAAATTACTAATCTGCAGCTCGCCTAACAACGCTGACCCTCTCCATGAAATGGGGACGTTCGGACAGCACTATGGGAAGCCGTCAGCCATTAGCTAAGACCAAGCGCTAGGTGAACGTGACAATTCGTCCACTGGTCAAATCGTTACATAGTCGATTCGTCAACTAATTGATTGGTCGATTAAACCTTCGACCGAATTAACGATTTGACGAATTTTCGAATTGACGAATTAACGAGCAGCCATCCATCTGCTGATCGCTGACAGCTGAATGCTGAATGCTGACCTTCTTCTACATGTCACACTCCGCCGGAGATTTCAATGGCATTTTTTTATTTGCAATTCCCCCTGGCTTTTCGTATGTTTCGGATTGAGTCAACCAGTAAATCTTCCATAGGCGCACTTCCTTCGGAGCCCCAGATGGGTATCCGCAGGAAACAAGGGTATGGGTTCAATGGAGCCCGAATCAAGGCGAGCTGCAGTCCCGGTGCAGCGATGCAGGGGCACCTGACTCTCCTCTGATTCAATCCACCAACATCCCCCTGTTAGAGGGAAGTCTTCCCTTGGCAGTCTCGCTGGCGGAGTGGCTGAGGACCCGTTTTCCGTGGGAGCGACTTTGCTCGCGGGTCTACAAAATCAGCTTTGATGCTCAGTGTATTAGCGGCTGTCGAACCATAGCCCTACTCTACCGCCATACCAACTGCCCCTGGAGGTGACCCTCATGAAGCAGCATGAACGTGGCGTTACTCTTAATGAGTTCTTAATCTCTTTGGCTGTGGTCGGTATCGTGGCCGCTTTTGGTCTACCAAACCTGATCCAGATGGTGCCCAACTACCGCCTCGCCAGTGCAGCACGCTCTCTCCTGGCTCACATTCAAGAGGCAAAAGCTCGGGCAGTCTTCCGCGGTTCCACCTACTATCTTGACTTCGACCTAGACGGGGACGGTGAGTTGGAATCAGGAATCTGTGTTTTGTGGGAGGACCGCAACGGCAACAAGCGCAAGGAGATTTTGGAAAGAAACGAGACCGTGTTTGAGCTCAAAACCTTTCCCAACGTCCATTTCCAAGCGTACCCGTCTGAGTGGGGCGGACCGGAGCGCGGACCGAATAACACCAAGATTGATGCCGGTGGCGGCGACGGGGTTAGCTTCAGTCAGAATCGAATCAAATTCAATCCCAACGGTACGTGTAGTACCGGTACCATTTACCTTCATAACAGCAGAGGCCGAACCTTCGCCATCCGTCTCCGCTACAACGGCCTGGCTCAACTCTGGCGTCACACCGGCTCAGGCTGGGAGCGAAGATAGATATTTGGTCACGATCGTTAAGCGGTGGGCAGTAAAAAGAAACCGCAGAATATCGAACTAGGAATTTCGAATGTCGAA
>CAYFXH010000049.1:9009-18742 GCA_964346905.1 uncultured Desulfobacteraceae bacterium
AACCGCAGAATATCGAACTAGGAATTTCGAATGTCGAACTGAACATCAAAAACTTCTGCGGTTCCTTGTTCTGCTGTTCGATATTCGATATTCAGTACACCTTCTCGATGAATAAGCCTCTTAGATTTAAATCTTGGGGTCATATCTTCATTGAACACTTGAGGTGGACGGTGGAGGGTGTGTAGGGCAGAGGGCAGCAGGCAGCTAGCAGCAGGCAGAGGGCAGGTTGCAGCGGGCAGGGGCTATTGTCCGTGGTCCGTGGTCCGTTGCGAGTGAGGCAGAGGGCAGCAGGCAGCTAGCAGCAGGCAGACTGTATCTCTTGTAACTTAACTAGAAATAATGGACAGCAAACGATGAAAGGGGCACGAGATGATTAGAACGTTTAAAGACTTGATTGTGTATCAGAAGGCCTTTGAAGAGGCCATGAGGATTTTTCAGATAACCAAGAGTTTTCCGAGGATCGAACAGTATTCTTTGACTGATCAGATAAGACGCTCTTCAAGGTCAGTATGCGTGAACATTGGGGAAGCTTGGCGAAAAAGAAGGTATCCTGCGCACTTCGTAAGTAAATTGACCGATGCGGATACCGAAGCGACGGAGAGCATAATCTGGCTTGATTTTTCATTGGAATGCAAGTATTTGAGCTCAGACCTTTACAAAGAAGTTTCCGCTCGGTATGACGAGATCGGCAAGATGCTCGGTGCAATGATCATTTCGCCAGAAAAATTCTGCTATGAGCAGTCAAAGCGGTATAAGTTCTAGTATTTCTGCCAGCTGCCCACTGCCCGCTGCCTGCTGTGAGATAGCGTCTTGCGCTATCTCACCTGTCAACCATGGTGACGCGTATTACTTCCTCAAAGGTGGTGGCGCCTCGGAGCATCTTGTCAATGGCACTCTGCTGCAAGGACCACATGCCTTCTGCCAGAGCAGCTTTTTGCAGTTCGGCCAGGGGAGCGGATTGGTTCGTAAGCTGACGAAGCTTCTCTCCCATGGGCATCACCTCGAAGATACCGGTCCGGCCGAGATAGCCGGTGTTGCGGCACTGTCGACACCCTTTTCCCACCTTGAGTTCCAGCTCGGTTTCCGGCTCCTCTTCCAGAGGTAAGGGGGCCAAATCAGCAACCTTGGCCTTGCACGTTTCCTGGCAGTGGGGGCAGATTTTTCGCACCAACCGATGGGCTACCACCCAGGTGAGAGTTGAAGAGATCAGAAATGGCTGTACCCCCAGGTCTATGAGACGGGTGATGGCACTGGGGGCGTCATTGGTGTGCAGGGTGCTGAGTACAAGGTGACCTGTGAGGGCTGCCTGGATACCATTGGCGGCGGTCTCCAGGTCGCGCATCTCGCCGATCATGATTGTATCCGGGTCCTGCCGCAATACGTGACGAAGGATGTTGGCAAAGGTGAGGTTGAGGTGCGGCTTAACCGCGATCTGGTTGAATTGCTCGTGAACCATCTCAATGGGGTCTTCCACGGTGGTGATATTGCTTCGCTCGTCAGCGAGAACGTTGAGGCTCGAATACAGGGTGGTGGATTTGCCGCTGCCGGTGGGGCCGGTGATCAGGACGATGCCGTGCGGCACCGCTATGAGTCTGCGAAACTTGATGAGATCGGCTGACGAAAATCCCAGCCCCTCGAGGTCCTGCAGGAGTATGTCGGGGTCCAGGATGCGGAGTACCGCCTTTTCCCCAAAGGCCACCGGTACCGTGGAGACGCGAATTTCCGCCTCCGCGCCATTTCGCTCCACCTTGATGCGGCCGTCCTGGGGCCGGCGCTTCTCAGCCAAGTCCAGCCGTGCCAGCCCCTTGATCCGGGACATGATTGCCGGATGGACACTTTTGGGGATCCGGTAGATGGTGTGCAGCATCCCGTCGATGCGCAGCCGCACGATGGCCTGCTCCCGCTTGGGCTCGATGTGCACATCGCTGGCTCGCTGCTCAAAGGCGTAGTTGAACAGGTAATCCACCGCATTGGTAACGTGCTGGTCACTGGAAGAGATCTCCCCGCTGGCCTTTACCTGGGTGAGCTGCTCAAGGTTGCCCAGGTCCACCAGGGGCCGCCCCAACTGGCTGTCAGCGGCGACAATTGAACTCTTGAATCCATAGAACTCCGACACGGTTTTTAGAATGTCGTTTTTCGTGCTGATCTGCGCCACCACCCGCTTCTTCGCGACCCGCTCGATATCCTCCAAAACCTCACGGTTGAATGGATCGTAGACCACCACGGTGAGAGACTCGGCAGTGCTTTCCACGGGAAGCACCAGGTGCTTGAGGGCAAAGGATCTGGGGATGGTCTGGGTGACCACCTCCAGGTCCAGCTCCAGTGGATCGATTTTTTTGAACGTCATTCCCAGCTCGGTGGCCAGAGCTCTCATGATGGCCTCTTCATCCAGGCGACCATCCCCTCCCTTTGCCACCTTCAGGTCCATGGAAGCGAGAACCTCTACCGGGGTGATCTCCTCTGCGGGGCTCTGCCCAGGCCAACCATAACTCTTGATGCCGCACACCTGCGTCAGCTTCTTCTTCTGGGCGGCAGCCCGTTGCCGGATCACTTTTTCCTGCGCTGGCGTGATCAGCCTTTGCTTGCGAAGCACCTTTAACAGAAAGGCCAAATCCAATCGAGGACTAGGCATGGGAACTCTTTCTCTCTTTTTGGTAGTTGTATCCATTTTCCTTGAATCCTGGTTGAAGGTCAAGATCACTTCAGATTGCAGAATGCAGATTGCAAATTGTAGATTGTAGATTGTAGAAGGCGGTTAGCCGCGATCACCAGTTCCCTGTGGGAGCGGCTTTCCAGCCGCGATCACCACCTCAGACCTGCCACCGGCAGTACCAATAGGGGTAATCGTGAAAATCTTGCACTAATCCCGCCCGTACCGGGTTATGTAAGCAGTAAAGGGTGACTTCCTCAAGCACCTCATCTTTCCGGATCGCATGGTCGTGATACTGAGGTTGCCATAGGCGGCCCTTCCGACCCAGTAAACGATTTATCTCGCGGGCAGTATAGCCTTTCAGGGTCTGCATAAGGGTGCTCGGGCTCCCGGAACATAGCTCAGCAATAAAATGCAAATGATCGGGCATAATTACGGCACACTCAAGGCGGATTCTTCCCCGCTCCTCAAGCCAGTGCAGGCCGGAAAGAACTACTGTCGCTGTTTCCGGGTGGGCAAGTATGGGAATCTTGTTGTATGTCGCGGTTGTGAGCAAATAATAGTGGCCCACTTCAGAAAAGCGGCCTCTGCGGAGTCGGTGAGTGCCCCTAGTCTTTTGCATAAGCTCGAGAAATATTTGCTCGCGGCTGGAAAGCCGCTCCCACAGCTGTCGAATACTTAATATTTTCTACCAATTTATTTTAAAACAAACAATACTTATCACTGCAACTCACAAATCCAAACCTGTCAAATGAATAGGCCGTGGTACCTGAACAGTACCACGGCCCTTTATGCTACCCTGATGAACTGATCAATCTAGAATGTATACCACAAGATTTTCGAGGCTCCGCCCGGTGGTCCGGGGATGGTGGTGGTTGGTCCTGTTCCCTCCGACACCCCCACTCCCACAAGCGAACCTCCGGCACTGAACACACCTGCCGCACGGCCCCCTCTGGTGATCACCTTGATGCCAGAGGGGATGGTACTGTCTTGGACCACGGTGTGAGTATCGCTCAAGGTTTCCTCACCAGAAGCAGTGGCCGGGTTGAAGTCAAAAGCGGCGGTTCCCACGTCATAGTCCAGGGCGTAGACAATCCCATCACCACTCGGGCTACAGGAGTTACCATACGTGGGCTTGTAGGTAGTAAAGTAGACGATCTTGAAAAACAGGGTGGACCGACTGAGAACCTTCTCTCCCACATGATCGTACGTTTCCTGGGTACACTCGCCCTGCTTGCCCATTATCCGGTACCACCCTCTGGCTTTCTCACCGTTTACAGGATAATCGGTGTTACCGAACAGAATATCCCGTGCCGCAGTCCTCAGGGGGTCGTCGGTGCTATCCACACTACCATCCTGGTTTACATCGCCGCCTGCCTCCAGCTCGTCACAGGTCAAATTCAGCAACTGGGTCTCATTTGCCGGGGTGGAGCTGTCGGTATCGGCCACCACGTAGAACCGGTCGTGATAGCCTGCGCCTGTCACCCCATCATAGTTGACATACCTGGGATGGGACCGGTCGCCGGTGCCGAAATAGAGAACCGGAGCGTCGGTCCAGGTGGTTCCCAGGTAAGAGACATCTGGTCCGTAGAACATCTTGCGGCCCTGATCATTGTTGTCGAGTGAAGGTGATGGAGGAAAGTCGGTGACTCCGGCCTGGTCCGACCCCGGATTGGCCGTAAAGACCCGTTTGACTTCCCATTCGCCACCTGAGTCAGTGTAGCTGTAAACCACCTTCCAGATCTGGGCATAGACGTCGCCGGCGTAGATCACCAGCTTCTTCTCGGAAAGTGGAATCACCGTCTGATCCGACGGAAAGGACCATTTCATTGCTTGGAAAGAATGTATCGGGCTACCGTGAACAGGATCGGTGGTCTTACTGTCAGTGCCTGCATAAACAGCCTTAAACACGGGGGTTCCGTCAGCAAGGTCCGCCAGAAAAATGCCCCGGCCATACTCGTTCATTTCCGGGTTGTAGTAATCATAGCTACCGTTGCCGTTGGGGTCCAGTGTGGCTGTTTCCGACCCCGAGTCAAATACTCCGTCTTCATCATCGTCATTCCAGGGCTCGGGGTAGTTGTCTTCTTCCGGATCGTAGCCGCCGGTGAAGATCACCACGTCCGTGAGATCGGTGGCCCCAGCGCCGGTGCGTATCCTGGCAAAACCAGGCCTGGACCAACTCTGACTCAACTCATTGTAGGGATCCAGTACACCCTGGCCCCCCTGAATGTGCCACTTCACCATCCACTGGCTGGGATCGGGCATGGTTACGTCCAGGGCCCAGTAACTCTTACCACCCCGCCTTTCTCCGAAAACCAGGGTCTTGTTGAAATACTCGCCGCTACCTCGTTCATCGTCCGCGATCACATCGTCGTTGAAGGTCTGGGCCCGGTGGAGACTGGCGAAACCGTCCACAAAATACTCATGCGTGCTCGGATCACCAAAGGCCTGGAGTCTGGTGAGCAAGTCCGAGGGAATGAAAGCCCAGATCTCACTGCCCGGTTCATAGGTGGTGGATGTTCCGGCAGCGTTGGTCAGGGTTATCTCCATATCGGTGAAAACGTGAAGCATGCCGTCATTGCTGCCGATCACCACAAAGCGGTGCTCCAGAGCGCTGTCCTCATCCAGGTAGTCAATTACCGTGGGCTCGGAATGGATAAGATCCCCCAGGATCCAGTCCCTCTTTTCCTCAGGGTCCCCGTCTGCTGCGGCATCGTAGGTGTAGCCGTAGATGAAATTGATGATCTTCTGCCGCTCCAGGTCGGAGGAGACGCCCAGATCGCCGTTGCTGATGTTGTCGTGGATGAACCGTTCTATGGCGCTGCTGCCGGTGTCGTAGGTGTAGATGTTGCGAAAGTCGTAATAGGGTCCGGAGCTGGGCACGTTTGTGGGATGGGTTCCTGGCATACTATCCTTGAGCAGTGCGCCCGTGCCTCCCCTGGTCACCTCGCCACCGTCCGGGACCTTGGACCAGATGGAGGTGCTTGTGGGCAGGAAGTTCCCGAAACAGTCGGTGGCCGGATTCTCATCAGCGTCCACCACCACAAACTCGGACTCGCTCCTGCCGCAGTCTGACCTGACCATAAGTTTGAGCGCATACTTCTTCAAATTGCCCACCCAGTACATCCCCTCCAACGGCTGAAAGAAAGCGGTGTAGAGTTCGTCGCCGCTCTGGGTCCGGTTGGCCTGGTCCACCGAGACCACCGGCGCCACGAAACTGGTGGAGGAGGTCATGGCCAGACTGAGGGAGTGAAAGGCCTCCACAAGCTGTCCCTCGTTGTTGGCGGTGAGGTAGATGCCGCTGCTGGAGTCAGCCATATCCCCCAGAAGCGGGTTGTCCAGACCGAAGCCGATGGAGTGGACCGTGTGTCTGTGGGTGGCGTTGTTAAAGAGCCAGTAGGCCACATCATCCGAGTGGTTGTCATAGTCGTTGGGATTGTCAACGTAGGTCTCGTTGACATCGTCAAAATCGGGATTCCCATCTTTGCTGGTATTTATCCGATCCCAATCGCTGTCGCCGGTGGGAAAGCCGTCGGTCACGGCAATGATGTATTTGGCGGCGCACTCGGCCTCGGAACTGTTAGCGGAATCTTCGTAGTAGTCGTAATTGGAATCGTCATAGGCATCCTGGAGTGCTTTTCCCAGGGGGGTGCCGCCGGACGGTCGGAGAGCGTCGATGGCGGTGATCACCTCGTCAGCGCTGGATCCCAGGGTTTTCCTCACCCGGGGCGAGCTGTTGAAATCGGTGAGGCCCCATCTGAGAAAATCCCTGGTCTCATCCACCACCCGTTTCATCGCAGCCTTGGCCACGTCCATCCGTGATCTGATCTTGGTGCCGTAGCCGTCCGCACCATTCATGCAGAGATGGTCGCCGGCGTCTCCGGCGTCCTGATCGGTGTATTTGAACCCGGTAATCTTGAAACCGCGGTCATAGCCGCTGCAACCGGTAGTTGGACCGTTATGCCAGACCACCCTGAGAGAATCGGTATTGATGGCCTCGGTGTAGCCATCGGAATCAAGCGGGGTCTTGCTTGTCCATGTCTGGCCGCCGTCGTACGATACGGCCGCGCCGCTGCCGGCTGTCCCCGCATAGATCTCCTGGCCTTTGATGGCCAGCAACGAATTTCCGTTACCGTCCTGGAGGTCCACGTAGTCGTTATTTGTGCCTGAGCCACAGTAGTCGGTGTCGATATATTCGAATCTCACCTTGATGGAGACCACGGTTCCGGGGGGGCTGATGGTGCCTCGCTCAAAGTCGCCTGTCGGGGTGTTGGGGTAATCAAAGTACTCGGTATCGTGGGAGGTGATGGTTGTGCTCTGGGCGGTGTAACTGGGCTCGGTGGTTCCGGCGGATTTATCGCAAATATTTCTCCAGGCGAGGTCCCGCTGGTAACTGTAGTTGTACCAGGCAGTCCCGGGGGTTGTTACCAACTGGAAATCCTCCGCGAGCTTGATGAAGTTCAACCACCTGCCGGTGGCGAAGATGTACACCCTGTCAGTCTCCCAGTTGCTCTTGGAGTCAGTGAATCGGATTGTAGATCCACTTCGCTCAAAAAAGCCGGAAAAATAGTAGCCCGAACTCCTGAGGGCGCCCAGAAAACCGTGGTCAGTGACCGTCCCGGTGCGGGGGTCTGTCACCTTGTTGGTAAGGAGAATATCCTGGGCATTGGGGAGCCTCTGGCCTTGGTAATCGTTGGAGACGGATTCGCCGTCAATACCCACGGTGGTGTCGGGAAAGACCACATAGTACTTCTCCTCGCCATTCTCCGTCACCGTCACCGTCTCGATGGTGGTGCTGGTGGCAATCTCGGAAGGCTCGCCGTCGTCGATCACCCCGGTGTCAGTGACCGTTGCCGCCGGCAGCTTCCAGAGCTCACCGTCACTGTTTCGCAGGACGACGATGGTATTTTTCAGCCAGTTATCACGATAGTTATTGCTGCTGGCCAGGGGATCAGAAGATGAATCATTGCTTGAACTGGTCTTCCACATGACGTCGCCGATGGCAGAGACCTGCTGGCTTTCGCCCTCACTGTCGGTGTAGGTGATCAGATCGTGGCCGACATTGGAGCTCACCAGGTAGATCTGGTCCGGGTCCAACCGGTCATAATCATCATCGCTGTCGTTCAGATCCCACCAGGTACCGCCATCGCGGCAATGATCATCATCGGATGCCCAACCCTCATCGATCATCCACCTCATGAAGTTGGCATAGTCATGGGTGGAGTCATACGCGGGCCAGGACATGCTGCCCGAGTTGTCAATCACCAGCATGGCGCTGTTCTTCACCGTGGTTCGGAACACGTCCACATCGTCGGCCCGAATATCACCGGAGCCAATAATGGTAGCGAGTATCACCACCAGACAAAGGCCCAGCCTGAGTATCAAACCGCTATTTTTCCGTTGCATGGTAGTCTCCCCCCATGGGCGAGCGGTAATAGGAGACAAGCCAGGCATTCTTCTTATTAAGCTTTAACTCAATTTTCAAGCAGCCTGGCCTGGAATAAATTAGTTAGTTCGTTGTCTGTTGTCCGTTGTCCGTTGCGCAGATTGAGCGTGGAGCATGGGGCATAGAGCAAAGGGCTAAAACAGAAACTCCATGGGCCCTGCTCCGAGCGGTGAGCGAAGCGAACCCGTATACAACGGACCACTGACAGACGCTGAGGCGAAGCCTGGGGGCCGTGGCACCGCAACAGTCAGTGTACCACGGCCCGTAGGGAGTCTCCCGCCGGAATCAGTAGTCGAACCGGCGACGACCCTTCACTTCTTTCTCTGTGTCGAGCAGTTTTCCGGGCTTGCCGATCTCTACATAGTAGTGGACCCGATTCTGGGTGTAATATCCCACCTTGACATCGGTTCCTTCTTTGGCCCATTTGGGAACCCTGGTATGCTCATTTGCCGGCTCAAGTTTCTTGTAGCCGTCCAGGGTTATGGTATCACCCTTTATTCGGGTAATTTTCCCGGTGTGGACATCCAGCGCAAACGTTGGGACTGCCACCAAGCTGATGGTCAGGAGCGTTAGCAAGAAGGTCAACCCCAGGAGCACTGGTTTGCTTTTGCTTATGCTGAACATATAGATATCCTCCTCAACTTAGAAGGTTTCCCACAGCATCCGAGAGGCACCGCCCGGTGGTCCGGGGATACTGGTAGAGGTTCCGTCTCCGTCTTCCTCACCAGCGCCAACAACCGACCCTCCGGCACTGAACACACCTGCCGCATGGCCGCCTCTGGTGATCACCCTGGTACCCGAGGGGATGGTACTGTCTTCCACCACGCCATAGGTGTCACTCAGATCTTGCTTGGTCTGGTCAACTTCATCATTGTCAGTATTGAGGTTAAAGGCGGCGGTTCCCACGTCATAATCCAGGGCGTAGATGAGCGCATCACCAGTGGGTTTGCAGATATCGCCGAAATTGGGTCTGAAGGTAGTAAAGTAGGTGATTTTGAAAAACAGGGTCGAGCGGCTGAGAACCTTCTCACCCACGTGATCGTAGCTGTCCTGGGTGCACTCGCCCTGCTTGCCCATTACCCGGTACCACCCTCTGGCTTGCTCACCATTTACTGGATAATCGGTAACACCGAACAGGATATCCCTTGCTGCAGTCCTCAAGGGGTCGTCGGTGGCGTCCACTACACCATCCTGGTTTACATCGCCGTCTGCCTCCAGCTCGTCACAGGTGAGGTTCAACAATTTGGTCTCGTCTGCCGGGTTAGCGCTGTCGGTGTCGGCCACCACGTAGAACCGATCGTGATAGCCGTTGGTCCCATCCCAGTTGACGTATCTGGGGTGGGCCCGGTCGCCGGTGCCGAAATAGAGAACCGGATAGTCGGTCCAGGTGGTTCCACGGTAGGAGACGTCAGGCGCGTAGAACATCTTCCGTCCCCTATCAGTGACGTTGAGCGTGGGAGCCGGAGGAAAGTCGGTGGCCCCGGTCTGGTCCGAACCTGGATTGACCTCAAAGACCCGTTTGACTTCCCATGCTCCCCCTGAGTCTGTATAGGTATAGACCACCTTCCAGACCTGACCGTAGATGTCGCCGGTGTAGATCTCGGTGGTCGCCGTATCATTAAAAATCACCGCGGGAT
>CAYFXH010000049.1:18752-28622 GCA_964346905.1 uncultured Desulfobacteraceae bacterium
GATGTCGCCGGTGTAGATCACCAGTTTCTTCTCAGAAAGCGAGATCGCCGCGGGATCCGCCGGGAAGGACCACTTCATCGCCTGGATGGAATAGATGGGAGTCCCAAACATGGCATCGACGGTCTGACTGTCAGAGGCCGCATATACAGCCTTAAACACAGGGGTTCCGGCATCAAGATCCGCCAGGAAAATCCCCCGGCCATACTCGTTCATGTCCGGGTTGTAGTAGTCGTAGGTGCTCGCGGTTCCTCCCACCGTATCGGTGTGCGTCTCTCCCGAGTCTTTCACCCCGTCACCGTCGGCATCTTCCCAGGCCTCGGGATAGCCGTCCTCCTCCGGGTCAAAGCCGCCGGTGAAGACCACCACGTCCTTGAGATCGGTGGGATTGGGCCCGGTCCGGATCTTGGCGAAGGCCGGTTTGGACCAGCTCTGACTCAGCTCATTGTACGGATCCATTACACCCTGTCCTCCCTGGATGTTCCACTTCACCTTCCACTTCATTGGATCGGGCTCGGTCACGTCCAGGGCCCAGTAGCCCCTACCACCCCGCCTTTGCCCGAAAACCAGGCTCTTGTGGTAGTACTCGCCAGCATCTCTTATTCCGTCGATATTGACGTCGTTGAAGGTCTTGGACCGGTGGAGGCTGGAAAGGCCGTCCACAAAGTACTCATGCGTGCTCGGATTAGCGAACGACTGGAGTCTGGTGAGGAATTCCGGCGGGATGAAAGCCCAGATCTCCCTGCCACCCACATAATGGTCCGTAAATCCGGAGGCATTCTTCAAGCTTATGTCCTCATCGGTGAAAACATGGACCATGCCGTCGTTGGCGCCGACCACGATAAACCGTGCCACCAGCTCGTTGACCTCGTTTAAGTAGTCTATTATGGTGGGCTCGGAATGGATAATATCGCCCAGGGCCCACTCCCGCTTGGCCGTCGGTCTAACGGTTCCTGCCGGGGTAGAGGCAACATCGTAGGTGTAGCCGTACATGAAGTTGATGATCTTGTACCGCTCGGTGTCGGAAACCACCCCCAGATCAGCGTTGGTGATGTTATCGTGGATGAACCGTACAGGGTCAGTCGTGCTGACACTCGGCATGTAGGTGTAGATGTTGCGGAAATCGTGCCACGGGCCTCCTTTGGGCGTATCAATGGGATGTTTGCCGGGCATGGAATCCTTCAGCACAGCGCCGACCCCGCCTTCGCCCGCCTCGCCACCGTCCGGAACCTTGGACCAGATGGAGGTGGCCGCGGGCAGAAAGTTGCCGAAGCAGTCCGTGGCCGGATTGTCATCCTTGCCCACCACGGTAAGCTCCGGTTGGGTCCTGCCGCACTCGTTCCTGGTCAGGAGCTTGAGACCGTACTTTTTCAGGTTGCCCACCCAGTACTTTCCCTCTTGGGGCCGGAAGAAAGCGGTGTAGATCTTGTCACCACTCTGGGTCCGGTTGGCCTGGTCCACGGAGACCACCGGCGCCACGAAGCTCTGGGCCTCGGTCATGGCCAGACTGAGGGAGTGAAAGGCGTTGACCAGCTGCCCCTCGTTGAAGGCCGTTATGTAAATGCCGCCGCTGGAATCGGCCATATCCCCAAGAAGCGGGTTTTGCAGGGTGAAGCCGATGGTGTGCACCGTGTGCTGGTAGGTGGCGTTGTTGTACAGCCAGTAGGACAGATCATCCCCGTGGTTCTCATTGCCGTCGATGCCAAGCCAGCCATCGTCATCCACATAGTCTTTGGTGGTATCGCTGAAATTGGGGATGCCGTCGTTGGGGGTGTTTATCCGGGTCCATTCGTTGTCGCCATTGGGATAGCCGTCGGTCATGGCAATGATGAACTTGTTGGAGCACTCGGCTTCTTCCTCGTCAGTGAGACCCGCAAAGTAGTCATAGTTGGAGTCGTAAGCATCCTGCATTGCCTCGGCCATGGGGGTTCCCCCCGCAGGGTCGAGGGCCGCCACCGCAGCTTTTACATCGTCAGGGTCCGTTCCCAGGGGCTCTTTCACCTTGGGTGACTCGTTGAAGGCGGTAACGCCCCAGTAGAGATTCTCTTTGGTGGCATCGATCACCCGCTTCATGGCAGCTTTGGCCACTTCCATGCGTGATCTGATCTTGTTGCCGTAACCGGAATCACCGTTGGAGCAATAGTGCTCACCGGGGGCAAGGTCAGAAATATCCTGAACGGTGAATTTAAAGCCGGTGATCTTGAAGCCCTTATCTTTGCCACTGCAGTTCTTGCCGTACTTCCCCTTGTGCCAGACCACTCTGATAGAATCGGTATTGATGGCCTCGGTGTAGCCATCTTTATCCAGGATGGTCTCCCCTCCTGTTGGACTGTTCCAGGTCACGCCGCCGTCATATGAGTACTGCGCATCGGTTTTTTGCGTCCCCGGTTTGATCTCCTGGCCTTTTATGGCCAGCAGGGAATTGCCATTACCATCCTGGAGGTCCACGTAGTCGTTCTCCACGCCTGACTGACACCCCTCGGTATCGATGTAGCTGAACTTTACTCTGATGTAGGAAACCCCGGTGTCGTCCGCTCCCGGGGGCTCGATGGTGCCTCTGAGGAAATCACCCACCGGCGACTTACCGTAATTGGAGACTTCCTTGTCAAAGGAAAGGATCTTTGTCTGCTGATAAGTCCAGTTGGGCTCTGTGGTTCCCCCTGACTTATCACAGATGTTTGTCCAGGCGAGCGTTTCCTGAAAAGTCCAGGTGGTGTCTGTTGGGGTGCCGGGGCTGTCCGCTTGAAAATCTTCCACCAGCTTGATGAAGTTCAACCACCTGCCGGTGGCAAACACATACACCCTTGCCACGCCGCCGACGGTCTCAGCCTCGGCCACATTGTCGGTGAAATCTATGTCACCGCCACTTTTCTCGAATACCCCGGCGAAATAGTAGCCGGCGGTTCTCAGAGCGCCCAGAAACCCATAATCCGTGACGATGCCGGTACGGGGGTCGACAACCAGGTTTGTAAGGCGAACATCCTGGTTGGTCTTGAGCCGCTGGCCTCCAAAAGTATTGGTCACACTGTACCACTTGTCCGAACTCTTGCAGCCCTCCGGGAGCTCGTCTTCACAGATGTCCAGGGTGGTGGTTGGAAAGAGAATGTAGTATTTGTCCTCGCCACCTTCGCTGACAGTTTCCACTTCAATGGTAAGGTCCTTGAGATCCACCTGGGTGTCGAGGATAATCTCTCCGGTGTCCTCGCCTGTATCCTCACCGGGAACCGGTGGCAGCCTCCAGACATCACCGGCTGCATTTCGCAACACGACGATGGGGTTGTCCAGCCAGTCGTCGCGCTCATTGTGAGAACTGGCATGCGCCAGGACATCGTCAAGTTGAGAGACCGTCTTGGTCTGGCCCCCGCTGTCGGTGTAGGTGACCTCACCCAGCCACACCGGCGAGCTCACCAAATAGATCTGGTCGGGGTCCAGCCGGTCGTATTCCTTGTCTTTATTCTTAGTGCGACCAGAATACCTGGGACTGAAGTTATCCTTGTCCTTATCCCAGAAGTCATTGTCCGCTTTCCGGTTGCCGAGCAGGTTTTCCCCAAGGGTTTTACTATCATTCGCCAGACCCTGCTCCACCATCCAGTACATGAAATTGGAATAGTCAAAGCCGGCCTCGTACACGGGCCAGGACATGCTGCCCGAGTCATCAATGACCACCATGGCGGAGTTCTTCGCTGAGGTCACGTAGACATCCACGTCGTCGGCCCGGACATTCCCCGAGCCCAGCATGGCAGTCAGGATTACAGCCAGAAACAGGCTGAATATGGTGATCACACTGTTCTTGTTGCTTCTCATGAGAGTCTCCTCCTTGAAGTAGCTATAGACATTCGGAGCAAACCCTCCCCCCTATTTGGCCTTGGGGCCGATCCGGTAGAATCGGCCATAGACGTTTACGTTATTTGCATCGGCTCCAATGTCGAAGTCGTAACGGCTGAACTGATCCACCGAATAGCCTTTCGGTGGCAGGAAAAAACCGACGTAATCAAGATCGAAGTTGTAACTGGTGCCCAGTACCTGGTGGGCAGCCCCGGGCAGTGCACCGATGACGGTGGTCCCATCTGCGGTGGTCAACCCTCTCTGGTCGGCCAGATCGCGCGGTTGATTGATGTTGGTCACCACGTAGTTCCCTTCACCCACCTCGGCTGCTTCCCGGTATATACCACCCTCTGCCACATAGAAACTCTGTTTGCGGATAAGTTCGTTGGTGCTGATCCGCAGATCCAGGGTGGTGGTCCTGGTAATGGTGACACCGAGAACCGTAAGCACCACCAGGATCAGCAGGGCCACAACTGTTATGGAACCGTGTTCTCCTTTATGTATTTTCATGATTCCTCCGAAAGTATTCGCTTTAGCTATGCGCTATGCTCCCTGCGCCATGCTCTCCCTCACGAGGCCAGCGCCTTCACGAAGGAGAGTGTCCGGGTGCGGGTCCTGCCTTTTCTGGTCCACTGAACCAGCACCACCACCTCCTTGTACTGGGTGGTCCCGGTGGCATTGTCGGCCACATTCCAAAAGATTTCGTAATCACCACTGAGCAAGCCGGTTGCCACAAGCGGCCCCCCGGTGGGAAGGCCGTCCCATTCATTGACGCTTGCGGTGCCAGCGTCGGTAATGCGTGCACCGGCAAGATTGGTGTTGTTGGCGTTGTTGGTATCGGCAAGATCCGCGTCGTTGTAATCCATGTTGATGATTTGCTCCAGCTGTTGCTGGGCTAGGTTCAGCGCCACGGTAGCATCTTCACTCTGGTCAATTCCCTGGATGGCCGTGATCTGCATCTGGGCCACGGCCAGCATCCCCACCGCCAGAATAGAGATGCCCACGAGGACCTCCAGGAGGGATAACCCCGCCTCAGACCCTTTGCCTTTGTTCCGGTCTCTTTTCAGTGAAAATCGCATACGATCCATTCCTTCCTGCCTATAGAAGCAAGCTGGTATGATGACTCCCTTACAAGGTATCCATACCCATGTTTCTCACCTTGATGGTGGAGGTGAGATTGCGGGTCTTGGTGCCCAGTGTTGGCGAAACCTGAACACTGCCCGTGATGGTCATCTGTATTCTTCTGATATCTCTCTCGTCCCAGGCTTTGTTATCTGCCTTCACCCCAGCGGGGCCTGAGGAGGTATCGACCCAATCTTCACCCCCCGGCGCCACATCATCCACCACGGCGTATTGGAGCTGCAGGTCACTGATGTTCTCAGCCACGATCTGGCTGCCAGTGCCGTCTCCCAGGTTTTGCCGCAACAGATTGTTGTTTACATCCACTGAATAAACAATGACGTCCACCCGCGCAATGAGGTCACTTTCATCTGCAGTTGGACCCGGGAAGTAGGGCTCATTGAATGTGCCGGCTGCCGGGGTAACGGTAAGGTTGGCCCCAACCAGGTTTACCCTGAAGAATTCTGCCCGGGTCAAATCTGACTTGATGATCACCCCGTAGGGTTTGTTGGTAATGTCGAAATCATTGTTGCCATCTCCATCCAGATCGAGATCGTTCAGGGTGATTTGGTTGCCACCTTCGGCGGCGCCCTCGTCCGGTGCTCCAGTCTGCAGAGCTCTAATTTCCACACCATTGGCCTTGATGATCACAATGTTATCCGGGTTGAGATTGCCGCCGAATAACAGCGGCCGGATGGTCTCATTGGCGGTGTCCCCATCCCAGTCAATGCCGAACGGGAAAGCCAGCGGATCATAGCTGGTGTAATAGCCGGCCATTTGGAGGTCGCTGGCCACTAAGTACATGGCTCCCCGGAGATTCTGTTGCAGGATAGCCAACCGCTCCTGGACCATGTAGGAATCCTGCTGGCGCTGGAACGTGGTGTAAATTGCCCCCATGACAATCCCCACAATGGCGATATAAACGAGCAACTCCACCAGGGTGACACCCTGTTCACCGATGACGTGTTTGGGCCTGAATGTCTTCATATCGAATCCTTTACCTACTCCCATGCGTTGCCGTCCCAACGTGCGATCCTCACGATGCCGCTCATCAGCGTGCCCACGGCATAGGTCCTGTTGCTGTTGTTCTGCAGGTAGACGGAACCTACATTACACAAGCCCCGGCCATCAAATAAAAGCACATTGGTCGTATAGGTAACTTCGTCGTCCCAATTAGTGCCCCCAGTATCGAAATCCTGTGTGGCCGGGGTGTGACCGTAGGCAATGCCAGGCCCGTAATCGAAAATTCTTACGGTTTCACGAGTATCGTCGTCCCCCGTACCGTAGATCCCGTCTGCACCGGTATCGATAAGGCTATATTCCCCGTTTCCGGGGTCAAAAAACACCGCGTAGGGCCTGTTGGTGCGAATGGCCTCCGATTTGGCATATTGCACTCTGGAATAAAGGTCCATGGCCGCGCCCCTCAGCTTGTAATTGGGCAGCCAGGTGGTAATGGCCGGGATAGACACTGCCATCAGACCAACAAGAATGGCAATAACCACGATAAGCTCCACCACGGTAAAGCCCGACGTCCTTACTCCCAGAAACCGCTTCTCAGCCATCATGCTCAACAGACCGTCCTCTCGGATGAAAGTTGAACCTCCTGAATCGTGTTTGGTGTGCAGCATCATCATTTACCACCTGGGCCGTACTTGAGCGTGATTTCCTGTATACTCCGGCCGCCATCGGGATCCTCTGCCACCACCTGAAAGACATAGGTGATCTCGCCTTTCGGTATGACCACCTGCCATTGCACCAGACCGGTGGCAGGGTCGAGCTCAAGGCCGGCCGGCGGCTTACCCCTGAGGGAAAATCTGAGGGTGTCCTCATCCGGGTCCTCAGCCTTTACCGCGTAACGGAAGAAACCTTCCTCGGTTCGTGCCGGGGGGGCGGAGACGATCTTCGGCGGACTGTTCTCGACAACCACCGCTGCCGACCGAATCACTGTTCCCCATTCTTCGCCGTCAAACGGGGTGACAGCCACCCGCACCTGATCTCCCCGCCGAATGTGTTCGCTGGCCAGGCGTTGTTCCTCCTCGCCCACAAGGGGCTCGCCATTGACCACCCACTGATAGGAAAAGGTGACCTCGTCACCGTCAAAGTCGTAGGCAGAAGCAACTGCCGTTAGGGTATCGCTGGATGTTGGACTGGAGGGCTCAACTGCGGCAAAAGTGCCCACCGGCAACGTATTGCCCACGACAATGGCATCCGATGTGGCCTCGGGTCCCATACCTCCCGGCTGGTTCACCCGGGCGATAACGGAGATAAAATCACCCTTGTGCAGATGCTGACTGCCAAGAGTCGGCCCTATGGCCCCGGGAATTGGGTTCCCATTTCTCAACCACTGATAGCTCATGCGCTCGGGTTCCGGCCCCCGGAATGTGACCTCCACCTCAAGGGTGTTATCGGTACGGGGGTTCTCGGGCAGAATTTGCATCCCGGTAATCTTGCCAACGTGAGGGCTCACGAGTTTGCCTCTCATCGGTGCTTCAGGTTCCTCAGGCTGCTGGCTGCAACCGACAAAACCTAATGCTAACAGAAAGATAATAGCCCGATTTACCATCTTCCACCTCTCCATGCGGTCACCTGGTAGAGCAAGAAAAATGCCAGCTTCCCTGTTCAAGGACAACAAATACGTTCCCTGACCGGTGTGAATTACTTTTTAGTTATAATCTCAATAAGATAGTTGCTATATTCGTGCAGATTTCTGATCCACCAGACCGGTGAAAATCGGTCCTCTGTGGGTTCTTCTCTCCCCAGGATAGGGGTTACTATTAAAAAAATTTAACATAGTCTGAAATTTTTTTATAGTCTCATAACCCACCCCGTCCGCAGACGGGATGGCAGAGTTTCCCTTTGCTTCATACTACCGGCCACCATGCCCGCCTTGCGGAGGGGGTAAAGGCGAAATATCGAATGTCGAATATCGAATAGCGAATATCGAACAGCAGAACACAGAACCGCAGAAGTTTGTGACCTTCAGTGCGACATGCGAAATTCCTTGTTCGATATTCTGCGGTTCAAAGTACCATCCTCCAGCCAAGCGGTGCGAACCGGACGGGACCATCTCTCTGTGGGCAGTGCAACCATATATGGAATCTTCTTTTGACAGTTTGCGGGGTAAAAGAGAGAGCCGTTTGCTCAATGTAAGGGAGAAAAATGCGTCCGCAACAACACCCGAGGTGAATCTGGCCAGGTCTCAGCGGCAGAAGGGAATATGACTGGATCCGCCTGCAATTATGCTCATACTTCGCTTTCCCTCCGCTCACTGCGACGGTTCAACCCAAATCCTCATGGGTATCTTCAGTTCACCGGCCCGGCTAACGTCTGTTTTGACGATCAGCGTGTCCTCAAACCCGGCTCTGCCAGCCGGCAGCTGATCCAGTAAGGGGACCACCTCCAGCCGCTGCCTGTGCGGGGAGTTACTAGCGGCTCCCAACGAGCGCACGTGGAAATACTCCTGGTTATAGTGCAATTCCTCAACCCGAAAGGGCTTGCCCCGGTTATTCACTATGGTGAGCACCTGTTTGAGCTCGCCACCTCGATCTCCTGTTGTCGCTCTCTTTAGAAAGTCGATTTTGGCGGGCCTCACCTCCAGTGCTGGATTTACCCGAACGTGGATGGGCAGCTTCAACTCTTTTTTCTGGGGGTGGTTGGTGGAAAGAGTCAGAAAACCGCTGGATACCTTCTTTCCAACGGATTTGACCTTCACCTCCAGCTCATGGATCCGTCCGTCCTTTTTGGGGTTCAGCTGGTAATCGATGACGGATCCCAAACTGCTCTTGACTTTGGTGATCTCCAGCGGCCGGTCATCGGCAGCACGGATACGGACTACCCGCTGTACGTCCTCGCCAACAAAGCCGCGAAGAAAGATTTTGGGCCCGGGTTCAACGATAATATGGTTGCGCACATTGATGGACAGGGAAATTTTCGCGGTTCGCCGCTTGGGATCATTGCTGGTAACTCGGGCACTTTTGGTTATCCTGCCCCGCAAACCCGTGGTATCCACCTGAAGCGTGACCTGGCCCACACCACCTGGCGGGATGGCCCGGTCGTACCGGGCCACTGAGCACCCTCATCCAGGTTTCACCCCGAAGATTTTGAGTTCGGCGGAACCTGTGTTCTTCATCTCGAAGGTGTGGGTTACAGACTCACCTTCCCAGTGATCGCCAGCATCATGGCGGGGAGAGGGGATAACCAGGACCGGCCCAGCTTGTTCAGCCCCTGTCTGCGAAGCGGGCAGCAAGAGTAAGGAGATGCTCGTGATAAGGAAAAGGACAATGATTGTTCTCTGAAACATTTTCCACCTCTCGGTAGTGTCCTCCTTGCATCAGCAAGAAGAGTGCCACCTGACGCATGTTCTGGTTTAGGCAGTTTAGCCGGTGTGGCCAGTTAAGCCGGTTTAGACGGTTGGCCTGTTGGCTGGTTTGCCCGGGTTGATCTGTTGTCAGTGGTTGCTCTTTACCAGTTAGATTCGGCCAAGGTCAAATGTCTGGAGGAGGGAGCTATGCTCTCTCCGAGCTGTGGGCTCTCTGAGCCCGAAGCAGGAGCGTAACCCCTCCTGGTCAACCTGCTCAACCGATTTAATCCCCCGAAGCTGCATCAAGCTCGTACGATTTGATCTTGTAGAGCAGAGCCGGATGGCTGATTTCCAGGATTTTTGCAGCCTGGGTGCGGTTACCCCCGGTTTTCTCCAGAGCCTTCCGGATCAGTGTTTTTTCCAGCTTCCGGCTGGCCTCTTTGATGGAGAGATTCTCTTCGTCCGCCAGTATTTCCGCGGTATCGGTCTCTGGCCGCAGGAAAGGAGGCAGATCCTCCAACTCAATGGTGCGGTTGGTGGCCATAACCATAGCCCGTTCGATGACATTCTCCAACTCCCGTACATTCCCCGGCCAGGAGTAACGCTGGAGGGCACGTCCGGCTGCGGGA
>CAYFXH010000050.1:0-26867 GCA_964346905.1 uncultured Desulfobacteraceae bacterium
GGTCTAAATTTACCCAAAATTGGTAATACCAGAAATGGGTAAGATGTGAGATGTGGAATACCCTTCACTGCTTACCGCTTACGGTTTACGGTTCAAGGTACAAGGTTCAAGGTATAAGGTGCAAGGTACAAGGAAAAATCTTGAAAGGTTCCTGTCCGAAGTGTAACGCCAATCCTGAACCTTGAACCCTGTACTCTGTACCCAAATTGCTGACTACTGGCTACTGGATCTGAGATTTAGGAATTTTAGGTCACTTTAACCAGGTATGATGTGCAATATATTCTTGAGCAGCGTTTCTAAATATTTGTTGGATTATTGTATAGCCTTTACTTTCGGGAATTATCAGGTCGTTGTAACGTCTTCTCCCTTCCGCCAAAAGCATCCTCCTGGTCCCATCATCTGCTGTAAAACAGTAGTATCTATCACAGCTTAACGAAAACCCTCTATTGAAGAGTCCCCTTTGATCATCAATTATTTTCGATATCCGGAAACGATACAGAATCCAGGGTGTACTCTGATCTCTTGGGCCTGTTTCAGAAGTATTGTCTCTTTTCAGTTTTTCAGGGATGTCTTTCCAGGGAACTTCCACTCCCTTTTCAAGCAAAAGCTCCAGACGTCTGTACGTTGCTGGTGACTGAGCGTCAGCAATGCGAAAGTATGAGACATCGGCTATGCGTCTGGAGTTATTGCCTAAGATCAGGTATGCAACTATTCCAAATTGGTCTGTGTAGAATTGTTCTCCTCTAGCTGCGATCAGTGCAACTAGGGAATCAAGCTCTGTATCATGTTCACATTGAAGGTAATGACCAAGATCACTGGCTTCAATATGGACTATGTGTTGATAGAATGATTCCCACCATTCTTGTTGAGATAGGTCAGCTTTATCAAATGGTTCAATTCCTCCCTCCGTGAAATTGAGTTGGTAGTTCTCAATTCTACGGGGGCCTTTGAGCAGGTATCTTGCTGAGCAAGAAGAGAATAGAATACAACCACCGGCAATCAGCAGATAGAAATATCGTGATCCCCGGTTGAACGGTTTGCCAAAAGTCATTGGAGGTAAATCACGTGAGTGGTTCCTGCCAGCCTGTCCTGAGCGACTCAACCTGAGCTCGTCGACAGGTCTGGTCGAAGGGCGGCTACCAGCTGGACTAGCGCCGACGTCGCCTCTTCCGGCGTCGCTCCCGACTTATCTGGCGTTTGCGCTCCTGTTCCTTTTTCCAGTGCTGCCTTCTCATTGGATCGGGATCCCTAGCGGGGTCGAGCAGAAAAGAACCTACCATGTCTGGGTCTCCCGGTTCCCGTGCGGTTGGAATTCTTGGTTTGGAGACTTTGCGGGGTTGCCGTGACTCTCGTAGGGGTGGTCCACTTAGGAAGGGGGCGGGTAGATTTTTTACCAGGTAGAGCAACTCGCCGCAATTGAGGAATCGATGGCCACTGTTGTGGGCTCGAGTGGCAAGTACTGTTAGAAGGATTGGCTCGGGATCACGACGTTTACCAATGCGGAAAGCCATTTCCTCGGTGGTCGCTAAGGGTACGTAGGGACGGCCTCCAGGTCTGAGTCCGTGTTTGCGGATCGCAGGGTATGCTTTACGTCTTGCGGCAAAATACAGCAGTCGAGGAGGGACGACGTCTGGTTCGGTCTGGCTGGGCGAGCTTTTGGACCTAATGTGCTTTTCTTCTATGGTAAAGGGAAGCTGCTGGCCGGAGTATGCCAACTCCTTCAGATGGCCATGACGGACATGTTTCCACCCAGGTTCCTCGTGAAGGGCCCACATGAGGTCCTTGATAGGAAGGCAGCCATCATCGTCTAAAAATAGACCGAATTCGTCGGGTCGATGATGCAAGATATATTCGATAATTTTTCCAAGTTCCTTGAGTTTGTACTTTCCCACTGTGCAGCCTCAATGTTCACTATAACCCAAAAGTTGTTAATTTTGGGAAGAATTCTCGACTTTTATTCTTGACACCATCCCAGGTATTCTCTATGTTATTAAATCATTTATCTCATTAGGCAAGGAGTCGAGAGCACTTCATGGCCTTCTCTTCTGGACAGACAGTCCTCCATAGCTATTACTATTATTATTTTTATTATAGTGGAGAGGGGTCTGTCCACTAGCCCTGTTTAGCCGATAGAATCAAGGCCGTGGGCAGACTCAACTGCCTGCGGCTGTTCTATTTTCGAAAAGGCCGCGAAATGGAAGCGGCTTTTTTTGTTGGGTTCTGACACTGAGACACACTTTTCAGCTGATTGGATGTACACTTGCCGTCGGGTGATTTTAGCTATTGACAAAAGTTCTCAGAAAGGAGAAAGGAGGTGATACCTCTTCACCATTTCATGAAACAGGCGATGATGCCATCTGACCTAACAGGAGGGAATGTCTATGAAGAGCAAAGGAAGAGCGCTATGGATAGCGCTAGCGTTGACCATTTCACTTCTTCTGGTATTTTCGTGCGCTAAGGAAAAAGAGCCGTACAAAGTGGGTGCCGTTTTTTCAGTAACTGGCCGTGCTTCATTTCTCGGTGAGCCTGAAAAGAAGACTGTGGAGATGATCGCCGAGGCGATAAACAAAGTTGGCGGCATCAACGGGCATCCACTGGAGCTCATAGTTCTCGACGACGAAAGTGACGAGACCAAAGCTGTGCTTGCCGTAAAACGGCTTATCAAGAAGGACAAGGTGCCTGTGGTCATCGGCCCCAGCTTGAGTGGCAACACCTTGGCCGTGGTGAAGATATTTAACGATGAACAGATACCTTTGGTTTCAGCTGCCGCCAGTAACAAGATTGTGACTCCGGTAGCGCAGCGGAAATGGATCTTTAAAGTACCGCAATCGGACACTCATGCGGTGGAGAAAATCTATGATTACCTTTTGAAAAATGGCATCAGCAAAATTGCCATCATGAGCGTTTCCACCGGATTCGGTGCGAGCGGGCGGGAAGAACTGCTGCGGCTGGCTCCTGAGATGGGCATCGAAATACTGGCCGACGAGCGCTATGGTCCCAAGGATACTGACATTACCGCCCAACTGACGCGTATTCGCGGTACGGATGCCCAGGCCATTGTCAACTGGTCTGTGGGCCCCACCCAGGTCCTGGTGGTGAAAAACTGGCGGGACCTAGGAATGACAAACATTCCATTATTTCAGAGTCATGGTTTTGGCAGTCGTAAGAACATAGAGCTGGCAGCTGGAGCGGCCGAAGGTGTGTTCTGTCCTTTGGGACGGGTCAATATCCCCGACCTGATCCCGGCTGATCATCCGCAGAAAAAAATAATTGACATTTACAACACAGCCTACCAGGAAAAATACAATGAGCCCTTGTCTTCGTTTGGCGGCCATGCGTGGGACGCGCTTAATCTGGTCATCGATGCATTGAAGACCGTGGGACCAGATCCAGCAAAAATCAGAGACTACATAGAAACTCGTACGAACTTTGTCGGCCAGCATGGTGTGTTCAATTTCTCTGCCACCGACCACAATGGTCTTACTAAAGAAGCCTTTGAGATGGTCGTAGTAAAGAACGGCGACTGGGCTTTGGCCCCGTAGAAACGATTGGTTCTACAAGAGTACTGAAAGCCTCTCCGGCGATTATTTCCCGAGAGGCTTTCTCTTGAGGTTTACCGAAACCCGAAGGTTAATCAATCAAGTAATGGAAAAGATCTCTCTTGGCGGACAACTCATTCAATACATTTTCACAGGCGTCACTGTGGGAAGCATCTACGCCATGGTGGCCCTGGGCTTTAACATAATTTACAACGTCACCGAAATTATCAATTTTGCCCAGGGCGAATTTGTAATGTTGGGTGGGCTTATTATTGTTTTTTTCACTGCCACCGTTCATCTGCCACTCCCCTTGGCTTTTCTTCTGACAGTGGCGGCGGTTACCGGCGTGGGAGCGCTGATGGAGCGGTTGACCATCAATCCACTAAAAAATGCCACAGTCTTAACCATGATCATCGTCACTATTGCCGTCTCCATTCTCCTCAAGGGGATCGCCATGTTTGCCTGGGGCAAGGACCCGTATATTTTTCCGCCCTTCTCAGGAACGAAGCCCATTTTCATCTTGGGCGCGGCCATTCAAACCCAAACCCTCTGGGTTTTGTTCATAACAGCAGTGGTGGTAGTGTTGCTGTCCCTCTTTTTCAAAAAGACCCGATATGGTAAAGCCATGCTTGCCTGTGCCGACAACCCTGAAGCAGCTCGTCTTATGGGTATCAAGGTTAACGTTATGGTATTGATTTCGTTTGCTCTGAGTGCAGCCATTGGTGCGGTTGCCGGTGCCATTATAACTCCCATCTCTCTGATGGAGTATGATAGGGGTGCGCTCCTGGGTCTGAAAGGGTTTGGTGCTGCCGTGCTGGGGGGCCTGGGGAGTTTCTACGGGGCAGTGGTGGCCGGTTTCTTTCTGGGAATTATCGAGTCCTTATGCGCTGGCCTCGTTTCGTCCGGATATAAGGATGCGGTGGCACTTCTCCTGCTGCTCTTTGTCCTATTCGTGCGACCAAGTGGCTTGTTCGGCAATGTGGAAGCCAGCAAGATAAAGGAGTTTTAGGGATGTTTAGCCGGTTTAGCCTGTTACGTCAGTTGAGGATGTTTAGCCGGCAAAACCGGCCCACCGGCCAAACCGGCTAACCAAGTTTTGGACATGCAAACAGCCGACCGAAAAAACCTTCTTGGCTTAGCTCTTTTCCTCGCCATCTTTCCTGTGGTGGCCATGAATGTGGAGCCTATCGGCCACTATCTTGACGTTATGATCTTTGTTGGCATTTACTGCCTTATAAACATGGGTTTAAGCCTGCTCATGGGCTATGCCGGTCAGATCTCTCTGGGGCACGCGGCTTTTTTTGGCATCGGAGCCTATACCTCAGGGATTCTCTGTGCAAAGTTCTCCTTTTCGCCATGGCTGGCTATGGCTGCAGGCATTGCGCTCACAGCGTTGGTTGCGTACGTTGTGGGTGTGCCGTCGCTGAAACTCAAAGGTCACTACTTGGCCATGGCAACTCTCGGCTTTGGTGTCATTGTCCATATCTTTCTCAACGAAGAAGTGGCCCTCACTGGAGGTCCCTCCGGTTTTTCTGACATTCCGGGATTAACTATCTGGGGCTTCGCTCTGGACACCGATCTGTCCTACTATATCCTAGTATGGTGTCTCGTGTTGCTGGTCCTGATTTTTTCTCTTAACGTGATCCACTCTCGCATAGGCAGGGCCCTGCGTTCTCTGCACGACAGTGAGGTGGCTGCAGGTGCCATGGGAGTTGAGACCTCAAGATACAAGGTCATCATTTTCGTTTTAAGTGCTGCCTATGCCTCCGTGGCTGGCAGTCTCTATACTCATTATGTGGGTTTCTTGAGTCCCAGTTCATTCGATCTTTTCCTTTCTATAAAACTGGTGATGATGGTAGTGGTGGGAGGTATGCATAACATCTGGGGAGCAGTACTTGGCACCTGGCTGTTGACTTTTTTGGGAAATGAATGGCTTCATGTGTTTCATGATTTTGATATTCTGGTGTATGGCGCTATTCTCCTGAGTATTGTCATGTTTCTCCCCGATGGCCTGGTGGATCTGATTCCACGAATTGGCCGAGTCTGGAAGCGAGGCTGATATCCTACATTTTTGAACCTTTCATTTGTTAAGATTTGTTACATGGGTATGAAAAATTCCCACGTTTTCCTCAGCGTAGAGAATCTGCAAAAGTCCTTTGGTGGTGTCCACGCCCTCAAGGGCCTTAGCTTTGACGTAACTCCGGGAATCATCAAAGCGATTATCGGTCCTAACGGGGCGGGGAAGACCACTCTTTTTAACGTGATCACAGGTATCTTTCCGCCCAATGGTGGCTCCATTGCTCTGGATGGGGTGTCCATTGATGGCCGGAAGTCTCAAGAGGTCGCCAGAATGGGTGTTTCCCGCACTTTTCAAAATGTGGAAATATTTGGCCGCATGACTGTTCTGGAAAATGTGATGGTGGGAAGACACATCCAGAGTCGGGCTGGACTTATCAGCACGGGTTTGAGACTGTTCAGGATGCGTCGGGAAGAGCGACAGATCCGAGAGAACGCCATGGATTACCTTGAATTCGTGGGGCTGGAGAAAAGATCCGGGGAGTTGGCCGGGAACCTGCCATTTGGAGAACAGAAGCTCCTTGAGATGGCGCGTGCACTGGCCACTGAACCTAAAATACTGTTATTGGATGAGCCTGCCGGAGGGCTCAATACAAGGGAAACTGAGGGCTTGGCAGCTTTGATCCACCGGATTCTAGCACGTGACATTACGGTTGTGTTGGTTGAGCACGATATGAATCTGGTGATGGACATTTCTGACGAGATCCTTGTAATGAACTTCGGTGAGAAGATTGCAGAGGGCAAGCCTAAGCAGATAAAAGATGATCCCCTAGTGGTCAAAGCCTATTTGGGGGAAGAGCTGGATTATTCTGATCTCTAGCGCAAAACGCATGGCGCGTAGCGCATAGCGAAAAGACAATACGCTCTGCGCTTTGCGCTCTGCGCATAAGCGGATTAATTGATGCTTCGCCTGAAAAGCGTTCACACCTATTACGGTAACATCCACGCCTTGAGGGGTGTTTCTATCCACGTGAATCAGGGTGAAATAGTAACCTTAATAGGTGCCAACGGCGCTGGTAAGACCACCGTTTTGAAAACTATCTCAGGACTTACTCCAGCTAGACGGGGATCGGTTGCTTTTGAAGGTCAGGATATTACCCGGATGCCAGCTGAACGTATTGTCCGCTGCGGTATTTCGCATGTGCCCGAGGGACGCAAGGTTTTTGCCACCCTCAGCTTGCGAGACAATCTTGAAATGGGTGGCTTTATTCGCAGGGATCGAGAAGAAGCAAGAGCAGACATGAAGCGGTTCCGGGAGAAATTCCCCATTCTTGCCGGCCGCTGGGATCAGCTAGCAGGAACCCTGAGTGGTGGTGAGCAACAGGTACTGGCGATCACGCGAGCACTCATGGCTAGACCCAAGCTGCTGATTTTAGACGAGCCTTCCATGGGGCTCTCACCGTTGTTGGTCAGGGAAACCTTTAAGATCATTAAAACTTTGCGCGAAGAGGGGACTACCATTCTGCTCATTGAGCAGAATGCGCGGGCCGCCCTGCACATAGCAGATCGTGGCTACGTGCTGGAAACTGGCAAAATCGTTCTCCAAGGGAAATGCCAGATGCTGCTGGAACACGAAGAGGTAAAGAGGGCTTATCTCGGCAAAGGCTACCGAGAAGTGTGGGAGGACTGAATTTGTAAATCCGAAGCACGAAGCACGAAACACGAAACAAATCCAAAACCCTAATGTTCTAATGCTCCAAACAAATCTGGTTTAATTTGCGAATATGAAGTTTTGGTCATTTGGATTTGAAAGATTTTGATATTGTTTCGGATTTCGGATTTCGAATTTACATGTAGTGGTTATCCGAGATTGGAACTTGGACTGCGCTTAAGTCCAATAAGGGAATAGCGGCCATGAATATTTGGGACCGGGAATACGAATGTATGTCAAGGGATGAGCTCGCTCAGCTGCAGCTTGAGCGGCTACAGGCAACCCTCAATCGGGTCTACAAGAACGTCTCTTTCTATCGGAAGAGTTTCGATAAGATTGGCTTTGAGCCCGAGGACCTGGTTGACCTGAATGATCTGGCAAAATTGCCTTTCACCTGCAGCCGGGATCTCAGCGATGCCTATCCATATGATCTTTTCGCGGTGCCTCTGCGTGAGGTGGTGCGAGTTCATTCCTCCTCAGGCACCACCAAACCCATTGTAGTTGGCTACACTCGGCAGGACCTCAAACACTGGAGCCAGTTGGTGGCCCGCATTCTCACCGCCGCGGGCGTCACTGCTGACGATGTGGTACAAGTTACCTTGAATTATGGACTCCTAACTGGAGGCTTGGGTCTTCACTATGGCACTGAGCTCATCGGTGCATCCGTACTTCCTACCTCAGTGGGGCGGACTGAACGCCAAGTGACCATCATGAAGGACTACCGAACCACGGCTTTGGTGGCAACTCCTTCCTATGCCCTGGTTATTGCCGAACGTATGAAAAAGATGGGTGTCGATGCTAAAACGCTTACCCTGAGATACGCCATGCTTGCCGGGGAGCCATGGACCGAAGAGATGCGCCAGGAAATTGAAGATCGTTTGTATGTCAAGGCCACAGACAACTACGGCCTCAGCGAGATAATGGGACCGGGGGTGGCTGGCGAGTGTCTGTACCAGGCAGGCATGCATCTGAATGAGGATCACTTCATCGTAGAGGTGGTGCACCCGAAATCTGGTAGGGGAATGGAGGCAGGAGAGGTTGGAGAACTGATCATAACCACTATTACAAAAGAGGCGTTTCCCCTGATAAGGTTCCGTACCGGCGATCTCTGTTCCCTGGAATACCAGTCCTGTCAATGTGATAGAACTCTGGTCCGGATGAGCAGGGTGCTGGGCCGCACCGACCAAGTAATCATCGTCAAAGGGATCAATATCATTCCCAGTCGGGTAGGCGATCTTCTTGAAGAGATCCAGGGAACCAGGCCCCCTTGTCAGTTGGTGGTGGATAGAGAAGACCATTTGGATAAGCTTACGGTGCTGGTGGAGGTGTCTGAGGACCTCTTCTTTGATAAAATGCAAGAACAGCGATCTCTGGTTGATACCATGCGAGAAAAGGTTGCAGGGGGAATCGGGGTCACCCCGCGAATTCACCTGGTGGAACCCCGGTCCATCAATCGTGAAGAAGAGACGGCACCTGGGGTGGTAGACCGCAGGAAGCTGGCAAGTTGATTTCGAAGATAATTTCTATTAACCATGGTAAGCTCCAGGTGAACACTGTCGAGCCGTTAACATCAGTCCGTTAAGCTCACTCCGTTCGCAGCAAAGCGCAGAGCGTCAAGCGCATAGCGGTCTTACATTTGAGATTTTACGCTTTGCGCCATGCTCTATGCGCTATGCGGTCCTAGGCAACGGACCACGGACAATTAACACGCTAAGTCAAGAGGTTCGCAATGCATGAACTACTAGCAGCCCAGCCGGGCGACAAAAGACTGCTGTTAGGAAACGAGGCAATTGTCCGGGGGGCTCTTGAGGCAGGGATTTCCTTTGCTACAACGTACCCAGGAACTCCCTCTTCGGAGATTGGCGATAATTTCTATCGAATCTCTCAGGAAACCGAGCTGTATTTCGAGTATTCGGTGAATGAGAAAGTTGCACTGGAGACCGCTGCTGCCGCTTCCATTTCTGGACTACGCACCATGTGCAGCATGAAGCATGTGGGCTTGAACGTAGCGGCTGATGCCCTGATGACCTTGGCCTATGTGGGAGTGAAAGGAGGGATGGTGATAGTGAGCGCCGACGATCCCTCAATGCACTCCAGCCAAAACGAACAGGATAACCGCTACTATGCCAGACTGGCTGGATTGCCTATGCTGGAGCCGGCTAATTCCCAGGAAGCTCTGGACATGAGCCGAGCCGCTTTCGCGCTTTCGGAGTCGTATCAGATTCCCGTACTGTTGCGTACCACAACGCGAATAAATCATGGCCGGTCCATTGTGGAGGTGGGAACAGTGCAATCCCCACTCGTTAAAGGGAGCTTTCAGAAGGATCCCTTCAACCTGGTGCCGGTGCCCATGGTGGCACGCAGGCTCCATATTGAACTACTTGAGAAGATTGATAAATTAAAAGTGGAAGCCAGTGGTTCGTCGTTTAACCATGCGAAAGGGCAGGGTTCCTGGGGGGTGGTGACCAGTGGAGTGAGCTACAACTATGTTATGGATGCCATTCGAGAGCTGGACGTTACCGACCAGGTCCAGGTGCTGAAACTGGGTATGACCTATCCATTTCCTGATGGACTCTGCCTGGACTTTCTCAAGAGGGTGGAACGGGTCTTGGTGGTGGAAGAGCTGGAGCCGTTTTTGGAAGAGATGCTCAAGGTCACCGCTCAGGAGCAAGGACTAACATTAGAAATCAAAGGCAAAGGTGATACACTGCTGCCGCGGTACCTTGAACTTGACCCGGTCCAGGTTAAAACAGCCCTGGCCCGGTTTTTCCATCTCGATTATCAGCCAGCAAAGGTGCAAACGGTATCGGATCTTCCCCAGCGACCACCGAACCTTTGCGCTGGTTGTCCGCACCGAGCAAGCTACTATGCGGTTAGACAGGCATTAGGCGATGAAGGTGCCATTTACCCCAACGATATCGGCTGTTACACGCTCGGGCTGCTAGCTCCCCTCGAAGCAGCAGACTTTCTTCTCTGTATGGGATCCAGCGTTTCAAGCGCTGGCGGGTTCTCCAAGGCTCAGGATCGACCGGTAGTGGCTTTTATAGGCGATTCGACCTTCTTTCACTCAGGTATTACCGGACTCATCAATGCTGTTCAAAACGACCACGATTTTACCCTAGTAGTTTTGGACAATGGCACTACTGCTATGACAGGACAACAGCCCCACCCTGGAGTGGAACTTACTCCCGAAGGTCGCCAGCCCCCGAAGGTGGACATTGAAGCCGTAGCGCGCGCGTGTGGCGTGGATCGGGTAGTCGTAGTGAATCCTTTACAAGTGGAAAAGACAGTTGCCGCAATGCAAGAAGTGATGAAAGGTGAACCGGGAGTAAAGGTGATCATCTCCAAATCACCATGTCCGCTGTTTGAAAGGCGTGTCACCGGCAAAAAGCAAAAGGTTGTATTTCGGGTGACTAACGAGTGTGATATGTGCAGAAGATGTTTGGATGAGTTGGGGTGTCCAGCCTTCACCTACTGTGAGGACGATAAAGAGTGCGCCTTTATTAGCATTGATGAACATCTATGTAGCGGCTGCAGCGTGTGCAAGCAGATTTGTCACGCCATAAAACCTAAAAAAAAGACTGCATAGCGCAAAGAGGCGGTGATACAGGCGAGACGAGCGAGATTGGTCAAACTGGCCAACTAGCTAAACCGGCTGAACAATAGAATCAAGGGAATATTTTGTGGAAAGCTGGCGTATTTTCTTCACCGGAGTGGGCGGGCAGGGCACTTTGCTGACAACTCGTGTTCTGGGAGAGGCGGCGTTGCTTGCCAATATTCCTGTGGTGGTGAGTGAGATTCACGGTATGGCCCAGCGGGGAGGCGTTGTTGAATCTGCAGTGGTCATGGGCGAAGTACAGAGTCCGGTGATTTCTGATGGTGAGGTAGACATCCTCATGGCTTTTGAACCGTTGGAAGCGTTGCGGGCGGTGAGAAAGTGTTCGACACGTAGCTTGGTAATCTGCAACACTAGCCCTGTCGCTCCATTTGCTGTTTCTAGCGGCCGGGACCAATATCCAGATGTGTCTGAGATCATGCAGTCCGTCTCCAGTCAAGTGAATAGGCTTATTGCTTACGATGCCAGGTCGCTCGCCCGTGAAGCCGGGTCAGAACTGTCAGTAAATATGGTAATGCTGGGAACCCTCATGCGCCATGGGAAAATGCCCTTCGGTAGAGAGGTGGTTGAGACAGTTCTCAATGCGAGGACAAAGAAATCTTTCTTGGAGATGAACCTACGGGCCTTTGACTTGGGTTTCCAGGTAAGCTAAGACTGTATTCCGCGGCTAGCTGAATGGGGCGCGCGTTTATGCCACCTTCTCAAACATTCTCAAGGTCAGCAACGGCGAAACAGCGGATATTGTTGCTGGCGGGTCTGGCGCTGCTCTGGTTGGTTGTTGCCAACGCAACATGCAACACCAACAGGAGCCAGGAAAATCTGATCAATTCATACCGACTTGCCCGGTTTCACCTGAGCGAGTGCCAGGACATGGGTGCTGGTAGTTTGGACCCTGACACCATAGAGGAGGCTATGCGTCTCAGTGAAGATATTGAGGAGATGTTGGCCGAGGGGAGCTGGTTCAGGGCAGATGAGGCAATCGCGCAATTGGAGCAGATCGTTGCCCTGCTGCTTACAAAGATGAAGGATCGGGATCCAGATGGAGATGGTCTGAGTAACTACGCTGAGTTTATGTTGTACGGGACTTCCTGGAGCGACCCTGACAGTGACGGGGACGGCTACTTGGACGGCAGCGAAATTTTTCGATACGAAACTGATCCTCTCGATTACTGTGGTGTGCCCATAGATGTGCCTCCCGAGACGGTGGCGCGACGAAGCTGTCCAGCATTGAATACGTTGAGATCAGGCCACTGATGGATAGGGAGAAGCCCTCAAAAACAGGTGACGGTTTTCGGAATATTCCTGTATAATCAGATAGAAGTATCGGTCATCACGGTAATCAGCATCGAGTTGGTCTGGAAGATTCGAACAACCAGCTCACCTTACAGGAATGTAATTACCCTCAAAGGAAGCTCCTTATGAAGTGTATGGCGTGTGGCATGTTAAACGATGCTGATGCGTCTTTTTGCAAAGTCTGTGGCAGCAAACTTGGGGTTAACCAGTGTTCCCAGTGTGGCGCTGCAGCCGAACCGGACGCGCTGTTCTGTTCTAAATGTGGGGCTGAGTTCGCTGCCGATGATTCGGTCAGGGGTAAGACATGCCAGAGCTGTGGTTTTGTCAACCCTGCTGGGACAACCTACTGCAAGAGGTGTAACCAAAAAATAATATAGTTGATCTTTTTCAGTGAAATGAGGTAATAGTCCCATGGAGTGGGCTCATCGGAAGGTGTGCTTCTAGCGGCTTGAGGGGTCTTTGGTATAGAGAAGGTGTGGTACCAGTAAAGCCCTTTATTTACCTCGGAGATGCTCCGATATGGAGATCAAACGCACGGTTGAATACGAGGATGGCGAACTCATCCTGATGGAGGGAGGAGACAGTGATCGAAATATCTATGTTCTCTTGGAAGGCCAGGCAAGAGTAACCAAGGAGACCGACAAGGGACAGGTAACTCTCGCCTTGCTTGAGGAAGGGGACATTTTCGGCGAGGTCTCCTTTTTGGCCCAAAGGCATGGCTCACGCTCTGCAACGATTGCGGCCAGGGGTAAAGTAAGAATTGGCATTCTTGACTATGGAAAGTTATCAGCTGAGTATCAGAAGCTTTCACCTCTCTTCCAACAGATTCTGAGAGACCTCGCAGAACGCTTCAGCAAGACTACGGTGCTGGCATCGCGCCTTGCTGCAAGGCGCATGGAAAAACCGAGCTTGGAGAGGCGAGAAGCCAAGCGGAGTAACCCTCTGCAGGCTCTGCGCATCCAGGTATCCTACACACCTGAAGGAGGTGGTCCTCAGGAAACCTACCAGGGTGTGCTCCTGGATCTTGCAAGGACCGGCATGGGCCTTGCGTTATTTACGAATAGATTTTCCGAAACGACCCACACACTTGGAGCCAAATTCGAGTTTCAGTTTACCCTCCCGGGCAAGCCTATGATCCGCGTTCCGGGCCAAATTGTCTGGGCGCGAGCAACGGGCGGCAAAAAGGCCCGAGTGGGCGTCAAATTCACTGAGCCCAATCCCTACCTGCGCAAACTCGTTGAGGAGTTTCTCCAGACCATTGGCGTCCAATAGAGTAATTCTCATAGCCAGCTTGAACTAGTATTGCGACGGTCTTGCTTATCAGTGGGATGCAACAACGCTGGGGATACTACAGGTGTGTCGGAGTCTTTGGGTGGGATGGAATGCATAAAGCGCGTCGCGCAGGTGCCACGAGGCAGCAATTAGCTTCCAGTTCCAAGTTCCAGATTTGGCATTCGTGTTTTCTGTGGTACGAACATTCCTTTTGGAGTGGGAGTGCTCGTTGTCTCCTACCGACTAGAGCCAGGAATGTCTATTGTAGCACATGTGCCACCACTGCATGATTTACTGGTAACCTTCGTTTTGCCGGAGTCATCGCTGGAACGATTACCCATCACATAGCTGACACAGCTCAGCACTCGCTCAACCTGCTTGCCCTCGCAGCTGGGGCATTTCATTTCCAGGCTATCGTCTTGGTGAATAGAGAGCAGCTCGAAACAATGGTCGCAAGAAAGACAACGGAATTCGTAGATAGGCATGGTTACCCTCCTCAATAGTTATCTTACTTTAGTTCAGAGCAATTATATTGTCAAATTATGATTGCTTGTCGGTTCAGCCGGTTACCCGGTCAGCTCGTTGAGCATCGCAAGCTAGATAGCCAGCTGCGACAAACAGAACCGGACAGACTATTTTTGTAGCCGAAAACCCTGTTATCATAGGGTGCTACGCATGCAGATACTTCAGGATCTGCTTCAGAGCCTGACAACGGATCACCCGGTTACCGCCGGAGTTGTCGGACCTCACCTCATCGCCGTGGCGAGCCAGCGGCTCGGATTGGCCGCCAATCTTCACAGCCAGGGATCTCCCTGGTCAATGGTTTTCCCGCAAGAGGTCACGACCCTCGCAGGAAGAAATGCTCGCGAACTGACTGACTGGCTTCTGGACGACACATTGCTGAAAGCGGCTATCGGGATGGCAGCAGTCAATTCTCTGCTTGAAATAGATTATGAATCCCTGGTTGAGGTGAACGCCAAGCAGATCATTGCAGACCAGGCTGCCGGCAAAGACCTTGCAGTAGTAGGACACTTTCCGTTTGTAGAGAGCCTACGGTCAAAGGTGCGCAACCTTTGGGTCATGGAAAAAGAACCACGCGCAGGAGACCTGTCTGAGGAGGAAGGTTATCACATTTTGGCTGAAGCTGAGGTGGTGGCCATCACTGGATCCACCGTTATCAACCATACCTTCGAACGCATCATGGCCAGCTGTAAAACAGGAAGTTTCAAGATTATGTTGGGCCCTTCAACCCCATTGAGCCCCATTCTTCTGGATTTTGGTCTAGATGTAATTGGCGGCACTTTGGTCCAAGATGATCGCACTGTTTTAACCATGGTAAAAGAAGGAACTCCTTTTCGCCACTTGAAGGGTGTACGGACAGTGGTAATGGCAAAGAATTCCCATTGGTGATACGTATACATTCGAAATGCGAATACCTGCCCGCCACCACGCCCACCATCGCTCTCGCTCAGGCGAGGCGGGCGGGTCTGTGTCTGTTTTATTTAAGTCATAAGTCGAACCGTGCTGTCAGCATCTTGCGGAGCTAAAGGTATAAACGTTTTCCTTAATTCTCTAATTCCTCAATTTCTTAGCTGGATCTGTGCTCCGTGTTCCGAATTTGCCCGGGAGGAGACGAGCGGATATGTTGGATCCTGAACAGCCACTCTATGTCTATGAACTAAAGGGAGGGGTGGCTCCACCCTTTTTGAATTTTGAAGGGCTGTTGGGAGTTTGGCCCGAGGCAGATTATACCTATCTCTTTTTTACCGCTCCTGCTGATGCCACCCTGGCAACATTCGTTCGTAAGCATCCGGAGTTTCAGCTTACTCGCCATTATCAGTTACCCTATGGTCACTGGCAGGAACTTGCTGCCAGTGAGCCACTCGTCATTGACCGCTTCAAGATTATTACTAAACACCAGTCAGTCCGGTTGTTACCAGATGATATTCTACTTTGGATCGATCCCGGCGTCATTTTCGGATCCGGCCTCCATCCCACAACTCGGGGCTGTTTACGAGCACTGGCCATGCTGTACTCTGAAACAAAACCTTCTAAGGTTCTGGATCTGGGCACTGGCACTGGTATACTTGCCATCGCCGCCGCAAAACTTGGAGCCGGGCGGGTGGAGGCGTTGGATTTGAATCCAATGGCCATATCCACTGCAGCGGCTAACTGTGAGCGTAACGGGGTTACAGATACGGTGCGCTTGATAAGGGGAGACGCTCGTGACCAACTACCATACGCAGAGCTAATCTGCGTAAATATTCACTTCGATTTTCTTGTAAGCTTTTTCGGCAGTCCTGCGCTTTGCAGTTACCGTTGGGCGATAATCGGTGGATTCCTCAACGAGAAACTCCCAGCGGTACGGGAATTACTCCCATCGTGTGCAATGATCAAAGAGCCACCACTGGAAGAGAAGGGCTGGATCACGCTCATCTTGCAGATAGACAGTTAAACCAAAATTGTTTTTTCTCTGAGTTCTCCAGCGAGCCCTGTCTGTCCCGAGCATTGTCTCGGGGAGCGAAGTTGCAGGGGGATTGCGGATTACTTTTTACTATGGAAGGTTTTAGAAATCGAAAGAGACAGCACCTCAGTCAATTGAGGACCAGAAGTTGACGCTTCTTTTCCTCCCTATCTTCAGCATTTGACTTGTACTAGGGCTAATAGGTCACGTAGAAACCGAGCAGGAAGCTCTCGATGGTCTTTTGTTCAGAGATCCCACCGATGTTTTGATCGGAGATAAACTGTTCGAATCCCACCTTTATGTTGGCGTTAAGTCCCTTGACAAAATAACTCAGCCCTGCTCTCCATGCTTGCCAGCTTCCCAGGTCATCGGAGGCGTCACTGTTCCAACGCTCGTAGAGGGCCCAGGGCTGCAGGTTTAGGTCTTTGATGAAATAACCGGTTTGAACATAGAAGCCCTGCCCCTGGGTTTCCTTAGCGTTTTGGGGCGGCCCAGTCGCTGAGGTTTGCAAAGATGTGGAGTTTTCAAGAGACAGGTTGTTGTAACCCGCTTCCAGAGTCGCACTGCCGGGACCGACGGGAAGCTCAGCAAATCCATCGAAGGAAAACCAGGTGTAATTGACGTTGTCCTGCTTAACGGTATCACGGGCGATTCTCATCTGATGGTCAATGGAGCAGCCAATGGCTATGGTCTTTTTTTCCCCTAGATAGGTGGAAAGATTGTAGTAACCGGGTTCAGGGTCCAGGAAATTGATTTGGATCCTTGCGGTAACACGTTCTTTATCCTCGTCTTTGTTCATAAATTGAATACCGTTGTAGGCACCAACGTAGTACTTGGCATGCATGATTTCATTGAACGAGATAGAGCCAAACAGCGTCGCCCCGAGGTCACGCAGATTCACCTCCCCCTCGAGATCCAGGTTACCATCCTCCAGTGCAGCGGTGTTGAATACGGCACCACCATTCAACCCCCACGTGAGATTGTAGTCGGTGATGCCCGGATAATCTATAGCCAGCAAAGCGGAGGCGCTGGTTAGGTGCTGCCGGCCGGCGGGCGCCATGAGTTGGCCCATAATGAGCTGGGCAATGTCACGGTAATGAACATTGATAAAGGCGTCAATTATCTCCACATCGCTGGCATCATTATCGGTGCCGGGCTCGTCATTATTCCCTGCCTGGATGAAAAATTTGATCCACTTGCCAACGTTGCCACCCAGCCGGATGCTAGCCCGGCGAAGATTGAATCTCTCCTCATGGTTTTCTACAGAATCAGCCTTTGCATTGGTGCTGCTGAGAAACTGGGTCTGGAGCCTAAAGCCGAGCTCCAGGTTGGAATCTTCGTTTAGTTTTATCTTCACTCCTGCCCAGGAACTGACGGGGAGCGCCAGGATGACTCCCATGAGTATGCCGGTCCATCGAGCCTTCTTTTTCGTGCGCATTTCTTTTCCCCGGTATTCCTCCGATTGGGCAGTAAACATTGGTGTGTGCGAGCTGCTCCTCCTGCCTATGACCCAAAGGGAGCTTCGCGCATCTTTAGGCTGGGAGGCAGGTCCGCAAGATTGGGACTGAAAGCCAGCCGATTGATTTAAGAATAGCTAATGGGATCCAATGAGGTAGCTTGGGTTGCTCGGTCTCGGTAATCCCAGAGATGTATATGGATACCACAGGACAGGCGCACGAGCAAGGCGAGAAGCCATCGGGATTTCACCTATTTCAGCTGAAGGGGACGAATGCGATAGTATGCGAGTTAGTCCAGTTTGACTTTAATGGAAAGGGTTTGATTACTGCTTTTGTTAACGGCAGATATAGTTAATAGCTCAGTGGATATATGTTAGACTGATATAATTTATGCTGGCAGAGAATATTCATACAGGAAAGATGAAAAAATGGTCGAGAAAAGACAACGGTGGCAAAAAACATTGCGAAAGAACCGTTATCCACGAAAAGATAAGAAATTTCCAATATTTTTACTAGGCACCGGAAGATGTGGTAGTACGCTTCTGCAGAAAATTCTAAACAGCGTTGAGCCTGTCATGATTTACGGAGAACATGGTGGCTTTCTAAAGGATATAGCGCGAGCTTATTTTTTAAATCTCGAAAATGAGAAAATAGAGAAATACATTATGAATCAGAATATCTCCGGAATAGACCCAGGATCTGTTTTTAATGTCTTAAAGGATCCACAGTTGTGGTGTGCCTGGACGAATTGGTACAACAGAGAAACGGTAAAATACAACTTTCAAAATTTCATCGAATCTTTTTTCAATCCGGTTTCTTTGAAGCAAGAGGTGCATTGGGGGTTCAAAGAGATAAGGTATGGACTTGATGACCGGGTGATACAAATGTTATCTGACCTTTACCCCGAAGCACGATTTATTTTTATTGTTCGCAATCCTGTAGATGTGGTTGCCAGTAAAATCTCAGCCCGCATGAGTGACGGTATAGAGACTGACTCCCATAATTGGGTAAGACAAAATACTGTTTTCTTAGAGTTTTACGAAAAAAATGATGAAAGAAGCACTGTTATTCGTTATGAAAATGTAGTTGGTAGAGATAGACTCCGATTAAAACGGCTCTTTGACTGGCTGGGCTTTCCCATATCAGAAAAGCAGTATACGGTAATCGATATTACTAAACCAAGTGAAGCAGGAAGACCAAGACGCATGAACTTAAGTTTCGACGAGATAGATCGGATCAATGGGATAACCAAGGAAACAAGGTACGAGTTGGGTTACTTTGAATCAAGCTCAAGCTGTTGAAAGATTTTGTGCCTTTTTGGTGCTACGGGAAGATGAAGACGATAGAACAAGGTCCCATAAGACCGCCATCTGAAAGCAAAAGTTTGCTTCTGAGACTGACACGCAACTGTCCCTGGAACCGGTGCCTGTTTTGCCCGGTATATAAGGGCAGTTCCTTTTCCCGTCGATCTGTTGCCGAGATAAAAAAAGACATTGATGATATCCGGGAGATTATCGAGGATATTCAGGCTCTTTCTTGGAAGCTTGGTTTTGCAGGAAAGATTACTAGAAGAGTGGTCTCCCATATCTATCCGAGTAAAGAGTACGGTACTATCTACCGACAGGTGGCCCACTGGTTATACTTCGGGCACGGTAGTGTTTTCCTCCAGGATGCCAACAGCCTGATTATGAAAGCAGAAGAGCTGGCGGAGATCCTCCACTATTTGCGTGAGCAAATTCCCGTAATACGTCGAATAACAAGTTACGGACGATCTCGGAGCTTAGCCCGGCGAACACTGGAGCAGCTGGTAATGCTCCGGGAGGCGGGCCTGGACCGCATTCATATCGGTCTGGAAAGTGGTTACGACCCGGTTTTAGACTTCATGCAAAAGGGAAGCACGGCAGCGGATCACATCAAGGCCGGTTGTCTTGTCCGAGAAGCCAACATCTCGTTGTCGGAGTACGTGATGCCAGGTCTTGGAGGTAAACGCTGGTGGCGGGAGCACGCTCTGGCCACAGCGGACGTGCTGAACCAGATCAATGCTGATTTTATCAGACTCCGTTCATTGCGAGTTCCTGCATCTGCTCCCCTGCGCGATAAGGTTGCAGCAGGTGAGATGGAGCTTCTCGATGATGATGGCGTGGTGCGTGAGATCCGCCTATTTATCAAGAATCTACATGGGATTGGCTCAACGGTTACCTCGGATCACATCATGAATCTGTTGGAGGAGATATCTGGAACTCTGCCAGAGGACAAGGGAAAGATGTTGTCTGTGGCTGATCGTTATCTTGCCCTGCCCGAAAAGGAAAGGCTCGTGTATAAAGTGGGAAGATGGGGAGGCGCGTACAAAAGCTTGGATGACTTGGGAGATCCTCTGCTCAGGGCCAAGATCGAGGAGATCATGCGGCAATGGGACTTGGAGGAACCTGGACAGGTGGATCGGATGATTAGGGAAATGGCCGACCAGTATATCTAGCCTGTTAGTCGAGGGTCCAACCGTCCTAGTCATACAGGCAAGGCTGCAAGCTGCTGAGATCATTTGTCCAGAAGGCAGCTCGCAGCAGGCAGGAGGCAGCAATCACCTGTCCATCTATACACATTATCTTTAGACTGCCAGTTGCTAGCTGTCCGCTGCCCGCTGGGCAAAGCGCTGAGCGCTTTGCCCAATTAAAGAGTTGCGTTTCCTGCAAAACTACGATATATAGCGCGGTGTTGCACCGGAAGAGACCGGTGACAAGCGCTAAGTGAAAGGAGAGGAGAGACCACCAACCAGGAAGGATCGGGCTCTATGATCTCGATCTGCAGCAGGCAGGAACATTAGACTGAGTGAGGAAGCATCTGGGCCAGGAATGCTCGGGCATGGGAAGCCTCTAACAACTGTAACTTATGGGATCTTACCCAAGCTGATTCGGTTTAACTCATAGAAAACCTTACCTTTTCTCGCCTGCCTTACATCTTTTCCCGGGCTCCCGGAAGCAGGAGCCTCCAAAAAAATGCACTGGACCAGTGCTGGTTGGTTCAGCAAACTTATGGGAATTCGCGTACCTGATAACATCGCCACCTTACAACCTTACCCGCCAGGAAAACCCCTCGAAGAGCTAGAGCGTGAATATGGAATCTCAGATTCAATTAAACTAGCCTCCAATGAAAACCCACTAGGGTCCTCCCCGCTGGCTTTAGAAGCCATTCGTCACCGGTTGAAAGACCTGCGCCGATATCCTGATGGGAGCGGTTTCTATCTTAGGCAACGACTCAGCAAGAGACTGGGGGTAGAGGAATCCTGCATCGTATTGGGCAACGGCTCAAATGAAATCATTGATTTGGTTATCCGCACCTTTGTCCAACCGGGGGACGAGGTATTAATGTCAGAGCCGACCTTCTTGGTGTACCGTCTCATGACACAGGCGGTGGGCGGTCGACCCGTTCGGGTACCTCAGAAACTATTTGCCCATGACTTGGAATCCATGGCAAGTGCCTTTACCTCCCGGACGCGACTCGTTTTTCTCGACAACCCCAATAATCCTAGTGGCACCGTTATCAGTCGTAAGGATTTCGAAGCTTTTCACCGCCGGGTTCCCGAGGATGTTCTTATTGTCCTTGATGAAGCCTATATGGAATTTGCTGATCCAGAGTCGACAATGACCGGACTAGCGTATCTGAATGGTGAGCCGCCGGTGGTCAGTCTGAGAACCTTCTCCAAAGCCTATGGCCTTGCTGGACTTCGGATTGGATATGGAGTTATGCCACTTGAGGTGGCGGATTATCTAAACCGCGTACGCCAGCCCTTTAATGTGAATAGTCTAGCCCAGGTAGCGGCACTGGCGGCCCTAGATGATGATGCGTTCTTGTGGGAAACTCAGAAGGTTGTGCGAGACGGTCTCACCTTCCTTTACAAGGAGCTGGCGGAGATGCAGATACGCACCCTTCCCACTCAAACCAATTTTTTTCTGATGGATGTCGGATTCGACGCTCGAAAGGTCTACGAGGCAATGCTGCGAAGAGGCGTGATTGTTCGGGCTATGAATGCATACGGTTTGGACAATTACATTCGGATTTCTGTCGGACGGCCAGAGGAGAATCGAAGGTTTCTAGACGCACTGAAAGAGGTAATGGACGAACTTAAAGAGACCGAGTGAGGGTAATTAACAGCGGATGAATAAATTCGAATATCGAATATCGAAATCCTAAACAAATTCAAATCACCAAAACCCGAATGAACAAGACATTAACTGGTTTCGAACATTGGAAAATTTGAATTTCGGATTTGTTTCGAATTTCGTGCTTCGAGTTTCGGATTTACTCATTAGGTAGATCTGTCTGATTCACTAGGTTATGACTAGCTCAAATATGAACAAAGGGACTCGAAAGCTTGTCGTTACCATAGATGGTCCCGCCGGGGCTGGAAAGAGCACCGTGAGCAAAATGCTGGCCAACCGTCTTGGTTACGTATACGTGGATACCGGAGCTATGTATCGGGCTGTTGCCGTGCTTGCTCGGAACACTGGGCAAGCCAATCCTGCGGATGAGGCGGCGCTCGAGGAGATCTGCTCAGAGCTAGATTTGCAGTTTGTCAATGAGGGTGGCACGCTACGACTGCTGGCTAACGGACGGGACGTCACCGATGAGATACGTAAGCCTGAAATCAGCTCACTGGCCTCAGCCGTGTCTGCCAAAGTAGTGGTACGCGAGCGACTCTCGCAGATCCAGAGGAGGATGGGTGCAGCCGGGGGAGTGGTTTTTGAGGGTCGCGACATGGGCACCGTGGTTTTTCCAGACGCTGATATCAAATTTTTTCTGGATGCTGACTCTGAAATTCGCAGCCAGAGGCGCTACCTAGAGTTAGAGGTCAAGGGTGAAAAGATAACCTCTGATGAAGTACATGAGCAGATGCTTGAGCGAGATCGTAATGATAGGAGTCGGATATTGGCACCTCTCATACCGGCAGCGGACGCCATCATCGTGGATTCCAGCAATCTGAAGATTGAAGAGGTAGTGCAGGTAATGCTAGATCATATCAAAGCGCGAAGCGCTCCGAACGCTAAGTGCTAATAGAAACTATCTCAATCCGTGGGCCATACGGTGTAAGCCTTAATTTCTTGAGCCGTACGGTTAGATAAGATATGGGGTGAGCACTACCTTCCGACCAATGGCTGCGCTCAACACATGGGGAAATGGTTTGTATTTCACTACCTTTTCTGTTATACAGGTAGCAATTTTCATACGGGTCCAGTGATAACAACCCGGTGGAATTGAGAGCGGAGAAGTACAAGAGGAGAAAAAGAGTTTACATTTGTAACGGGGGTAATTGGTTAATGGCAGAAAAAGGACAAAACCAACAAGAAGAAACTGTGGAATTGCCCGGGGAGGCAGACGGTCAGTCAGAGGAAACCGAAACGGCGGTGGCGGAAGAAACCCAGGAGGTTGCGGAGCAACCCGTGGAGGTGACTGAGGAGGCAGAAGCTCAGGTAGAGGAGACCGAGGCGGTGATGGCGGAAGAAACTCAGGAGGTTGCGGAGCAACCCGTGGAGGTTACCGAGGAGGCAGATGCTCAGGTGGAGGAGATCGGCGTAACTCTAGAAGAAGCTCCCACGGAAGAATCCTTTCAGGAACTCTATGAAGAAAGCCTCAAGAGTATTAAGGAAGGCGAGGTGGTGCGGGGTTGCATCATCCAAGTGACCGACGATTATGTAATGGTGGATATAGGCTACAAGTCGGAAGGCCAGATTCGCGTCTCCGAATTCATGGACGAAGAGGGCAACGTAAGCGCCAAGGTTGGCGACGAAGTTGATGTTCTGCTGGAATATCATGAAGATGAAAACGGCGAAATCGTCCTTTCCAAGGAGAAAGCCGCCAAGATCAAGGTCTGGGATGAGATTAGTAGAATCTATAAAGAAGACGATGTTATCGAGGGAAGGATTGTTTCTAAAGTCAAGGGTGGGCTTTCAGTGGACATTGGTGTTCAAGCTTTCCTACCCGGTTCCCAGGTGGATCTCCGGCCAGTTCGCAATCTAGATGGTCTCATTGGCCAGCAGTTTCAGTTTAAAGTTTTGAAATATAACAAGAAAAGACGCAACGTCGTACTCTCACGCCGGGTGCTTTTGGAAAAGGAACGGGAGGATCTCAAGACGGACACCCTGAAGAAACTGGAGGAGGGCAAAGTCCTTGAGGGCATCGTAAAGAACATCACCGAGTACGGCGTGTTTGTCGATCTCGGTGGAATTGACGGTCTGCTCCATATTACGGATATGAGCTGGGGTCGAGTTGGACACCCCTCGGAGATGTGCTCCATCGGAGATTCCATCGAGGTTATGGTACTAAATTTCGATTCTGAAAAAGAACGTGTTTCATTGGGTTTGAAACAGTTAAGCGAGGACCCATGGAACACAGTTGACGAGCGTTACCCGGTGACCAACCGGGTAACGGGGCGGGTTGTAAGTCTCACGGATTATGGAGCTTTTGTGGAGCTTGAGCCAGGGATTGAGGGGCTGATCCATGTTTCCGAAATGTCATGGACCGCTAAAATTCGCCACCCATCCAAAGTCGTTTCAGTGGGCGATGATGTGGAGGCCGTGGTTTTAAATCTCAACAAAGAAAATAAACGGATTAGCTTGGGTATGAAGCAGGTGGAGCCCAACCCATGGGATGTCATTGGCGAAAAGTACCCGGTGGGAACCACCATTCAGGGAAAAATTAAGAATATCACAGACTTTGGACTCTTCATTGGGATTGATGAAGGTATTGATGGTCTTGTCCACATTTCTGATCTTTCATGGACTAAACGAATTAAACACCCGTCGGAACTGTACAAAAAGGGAGAGGAAATACAGGCCATAGTCCTGAACATTGATAAAGACAATGAACGGTTCTCCCTCGGGGTGAAACAACTGAACCCTGATCCATGGGAAGAGATTCCCAACCGGTATCCAGTGGGAAGTTCAGTAGTTGGCACGGTGACCAATGTTACCGATTTTGGACTGTTCGTTGAAATCGAAGAGGGAATCGAGGGGCTGGTACACGTCTCGGAAATCACTAAGGAGAAAATCAAGACACCTGTTGGACTCTTTCAAGAGGGCCAGGAGGTAACCGCCAAAGTTGTCAACATCGGCAAGGAGGAGCGCAAGATCGGGCTCTCTCTCAAGCGGCTGGAAGAACAGGAGGAGAAGAGCGACTATTACGAGTACATAGATAGTCCTAAGGCGGCCACCTCAAATCTCGGCCAATTGTTAAAAGAAGAGTTGGAAGGACGTGTCGACAACCTTCTAGGAGGGGAGGACAAAGAATAACGAGAAATCTGTAGCGGGAGTCACCGCATTGCTGACCCCCCGAGGAGGTTCGTTTGATCTGGACTTTAGATATCGGGCTTCTGAGGTAATCGAGGGTTAGCGATTTTAGATTTTAGATTTCAGATTTAAGGGCTCAGGGGTTCGCGCTCAGGCAAACTCTGTTACCTCAATCTACAATCTGCAATCTAAAATCTACAATGATAAATGACCTTGACTCCAATACTCCTCAGCCGATTTGTCAAGGCAAAGCAACTGGCATATGACCTTGCTCCGAGGGCAAGGGAGGCAGTAAGGTGCGCAAACGTTCCGTCTTTTTGGCGGGAAGCGTATTGGTTTTACTCCTTGTTGTACTTGTTGGCACTGTAGCCTGGTTTTCGCATCTGCGTGGTCGGAATGCGGGCCTGGTTTTTGGCGAAAAAGTAGGAGTGATAGAGGTTAAGGGCGTTATTGCGAACTCCCAGCCGATTATTGAAAATCTGGCTAAATTTAGAAAAGATGCTTCGGTGAAAGCCGTGGTATTGAGGATTGAATCTCCTGGTGGTGGTGTGAGCCCTTCCCAGGAACTGTATGAGGAAGTACGTCGCACAGTGGGCGTGAAGCCAGTAGTGGTCTCTATGGGCTCTGTGGCTGCATCCGGGGGCTATTATATTGCCTCTGCTGCACAAAAGATCTATGCTAATCCAGGCACCATTACTGGAAGCATAGGGGTGATTCTTCAATTCACCAATTTCGAGGAGCTTCTCAAGAAAATTGGCTTCAGGATGGAAATTGTCAAGAGCGGAGTTTATAAAGATGTGGGAAATCCCTCTCGGGAGATGACCCCGGAGGAACGGGACTACCTTCAGAAGATGATTGATAACGTCCACCAGCAGTTCATCCGGGATGTGGCGCGAGGCCGACGGATGCAGGTGGAGAAAGTGCGAGAAGTTGCCGACGGTCGCATTTTTACTGGTGAGCAGGCCAAAGAACTCGGACTGGTGGATGAACTAGGTAATCTCAAGGACGCAATCGATGCCGCTGCCAAAATGGCAGCAATCGAGGGCGAGCCGAAGGTTATTTACCCTGAAAAAGAAAAACGCTCTGTGCTGGATTATCTGTTTGACCGAGTCACAGAGAAGCTCGCCGATAACCTACAGCACTACCTGGGGCTCTTGCTGCGTTATCCTCTTCCAGGTGAACCCAACCTATCGTAAAGATTCTCACCGCAGTCTACGCCACACCGCCGCAGATTTTAGATTTCAGATTTCGGATTTTGGGCCTGAAATTTTAGCAAGATTCTGCAGTTTTACCCTGTGGAATCCTTCACACGTGGTCCGCCAGAGGCGGAATTCCACAGGGCAGGTCTGAAGTAGTCTTTACTTCATTACTCCAAAAAGTCTAGAGAAATGCGTTCACATCTCCTTGGCCCTCCCGGATAATCTCTGGAACGTCGTCGATGAGTGAAACGACGCTGGAGGGTTTTGAAACAACAGGGCCGCCGTCGATAATGAGGTCTAGGGCATGACCCAAGCTTTCTTCAATGGCGACGAGGGATTCCAAGATTACACCATTGGGATCGGTGGCGCTGGTACTGAGTATGGGGTGACCGAGTTCTCGGACGATGGCCAGGCAGATGGCATGATTCGGCACCCGAATGCCGGCAGTCTTGCGTTTGGTCAACATAATTTTAGGTACCAGTCGGGATCCTTCCAGGATAAAGGTATACGGTCCGGGAAGCAGCCGCTTCATGGTTTTGTAAGCATAATTGGTGACTTGGGCGTATTGGCTGATGTTCTTGAGATCCGAACAAATAAAGCTGAAGGGCTTGTGCTTGGGTCGCCGTTTGAGCTGATAAACGCGTTCGATGGCTTTCTTGTTGAGAATATCGCAGCCAATGCCGTAAAAAGTGTCAGTTGGATAGGCGATGACACCTCCACCGCGGAGGATTTCCACTGTTCTGCGAATGAACCGTTTCTGCGGGTTTTGGGGGTTGATCTCCAGGATCATGACTTCACCTCGTTAAGGACGCTGGAGTTGGAAAAATAATGCACTATTTTCGCAGAAGCTACTCTAGAGAGCAAGATATAGTATGTCCTAGCGTTTCTCCATTTTTGTGTGCGGTTCAGCAGTGAGCTTGATGAGCCACTCAACAGCCTCGAAGCGACAGAAGAGACACCAGAAAAGCATTTTCATTTGCAAATCAGCTCGCGTGAAGCCGGAGATGTAACCAAGAATTG
>CAYFXH010000050.1:26877-28198 GCA_964346905.1 uncultured Desulfobacteraceae bacterium
ATCTATTGCACTTACCACGAAGTGAGTGCTGCAAGATTCATAGAATCACAAGCATACTGCAACCCATTCTGAAGGAAGGCATGAAAAGGCAGTGAAACCCGCAAAACATTCTGACCAGATTCCGGTGCGACTTATTGCCACAACGCCCAAAGGAGATATTCCAGTAAGTGCGGAGACCAGTGCAATCCACCTGCCTGGAGGCCCGCAGTCCACAGCTGCGGCGTCCGACTTACGTTATGGACCCTATCTGGAGACCGTGCGTTGTCTGCTCATGCGGAATAACTGTCAAAAAATTTTGGAGGCTCTGGGTTTGCGGCTGGGCCGAGTTGTCCACCTTGAAGAAATTGATTTCGTTGAGATCAGGACGGAAAAGCACGGCGGTTTTTACCACGTGGCTCGAGCTACGTTGAGTGTTTCAGGACAAATACTATCATTCGCCGTAAACGTGGCAGTTTCCAATGTAGCTAGATTGCAGCTGGACCGAGATTTTCGCCTTCTTCGTATGCTAAAAAGACGATATCATTACCAATTTTTGCCACAGGTGTACTTCAGGGGCGCAGGCCGTTATCGAGAACGTGGCAAACGTATACGATGGCTTCATATGTTTGTGGCGGAATGGTTCAACGATTATCACGAATTTCACCTGCATCGTGACCAACAAGATGGATCCAGTCGATTACGTGTGTGGGATCTAGATGGCGGTTCGCATTGTCTCTCTGAAGAACAGTCTCTGGAGGTTTATCGGCAGGCGGCGCGAATCCTTACCCTTTACTACAATTGGAACACCTGTAAACAAATTTACCCCTGGCACCACGCTGCTGGTGACTTTGTCCTAAAAAAGGATGGGGATGGGGTAGATCTGCGTTTGGTTACGGTGAGGGACTATGCAGCAGTGGTATATTTCACCACTGGCAAGAAAGCCGCCAAGCTCTTGGCTCTTATACTCTTTTTCTTGCATTTAACCATTCAAATGCGAATCGACCGTCTGGATGGTGTGGGGGATGTGGTTTTGGCTGAAGATTACTGTCTGGAAGGTGTAGTGCCAGGCTTTCTTGAAGGACTTACGGAGGGGGAAGGGAGGGGCAGGAGAGGAATGCCATCACCTTTGGAAATTCATAGTATTCTACGTACCTTCACTGGCGACGAGTGGTTAGAGTTTCTGGTTGAAACACTGGCGACTTACAGTTTTTCTCAGGAGGAGCTGTCCCTGATCCGTGATCACGGTGATGGGCACATAGACCGCTTACAGCAGATGCTGGCAACTGTCGGTTAACCAGTTGGGCCGTTATATGTAGTTGGCTTTTGGCCTTTTTCCATATGT
>CAYFXH010000051.1:0-25060 GCA_964346905.1 uncultured Desulfobacteraceae bacterium
TTTGCTTTCTGGTTCCCCGCCTTCGCGGGGACGTCGTCTGGATCCCGGCTCGCGTCCCGCTTTGCGGGACTTGGCCGGGATGACTTGATTGCTACCCCGTCTCTCGAGGAAAGAGGGGGAGTGTAGCTATCTTACAAAGCCAAAGAACTAATCATTATAAGGTCCCACCCAGCAATACCGCAACGTGGCGCACCAAGCTGCCACAGGGTGGTATGGTTGTCAATAGGAAAGATTTTTTTCACATGACTACCTTCAAGATTGATGTGAGACAGAAGATTGTGAACTCGCCGCTGGAATTGGTTTCACAGAAGGGCTGGAGGGGGTAGTTGTACTCGCACAGAACGTTTCGCCAAGCTCGGGGCGAGGGGAGGGTGGGTCTCAATCATAGTAGACTGTCACAAGTGTGGTGTATCGAAAGACCACCGAAGAAGTTTTAAATGCCTCAGAATTGTAGTACTTGTTTACGGTTTGTTGTATGTGTTCTGGCAAGGCCTGATCTGGTGTACTTGATATGACCACAACAGCCTTTTCTCCATCATTTTGCTTGTTTGCATAATATTCAGGATTCTTGTATTCCCAGGTAAATCTGAGGGGTGATGTCTCTACCTTCATCCAGGCCGAGGGGATATGAAAATCGGGGAGGTAGGTGATTCTTTTGGTGGTAAATACATCAAGAAGAGGAACGGAGACTGCGGGATTGATGACTGAATTTGTCTGCGGAAGGGTGTATACCTGAATATCCGTAACCTCTAGGGAATTAAGGAATTTACCACCATTTTTTATGTTTATATCGCTCATTGTTTGCAAGAAGGGAAGATACGCCAGTTTGGCTAGTAAGAGTGACGAGACAATAATCCCAAACATTAAGAACTTTTTGATTTGTTTGTTTCTCATTTCTCTCAGCCCGTATGACGCCATTAATGTAAACATTGGAAACAAAGGTATTATATATCGTATTCTCTTTATCTGTAATAAAATGACAAGACATATCAGGTAACTTATAATTAGATAGTTAAAATCCTTTTTCTTTAAAGCGACATATATGGAATATAGTGCTGCTATAGTTATAAGCGGATGAGTTTGATAGAAAAATGTTGAAACAAAACTCTCACCCCATCGTCTGAGTCCAGGGTGCTGGTAGCTTAAAAGAAGCCTAATCTGATCAGAGACGACATCATAGTTGAGCAATATGGCAGCTAGCACAAGAAAGAGGGAAAGCAAGGCAATGACACCACCACGTTTCAGAGTCTTTCTTGGCTCCATTCTCAAATAAACGAGAAATATTATTATGAGTACCGACAGCCAAAGCCAGGTTGAGTACTTGGAGAAAAAGGCAAGGAACAGCGCAATAGAGGCGAAGAGAATAGAACCGAGACCCCCCCGGCTTAGAGCTTTGATGAAGGTGAAAACTGAGAGGATCAAAAAGAACATGGTTGGAATATCGACAAGCATGAGAGGTGGTTGGGTTATGAGGTAGGGAATCCCCAGCAGGAGCAATCCCCCCCAAAAACCAATATCATCGCTCCAGAGGGTCTTGCCGATCATATGGGTGAGCACAACCGTCAGAGAAAAGAGGAGGGTTGTGAAGAGCTGGATGAAAAATCGCTGCTCCCCAAACAACGTAAAAATCAGGCCGTAGAGAAAAGGCACCAGAGGCAAATCAGTCCACGCCAAAATAGTTCTCCCCCATTCACCGAAGAAGTAGCCGATTCCATACACTTCCAGGTGCTTGGCCTGGGTGAAATACCTCGAGGCATCAACGATTACCTCGGGCTCCCTCCAGAAGAAGGTTGCCACCAGAAAAGAAGAGAGAAAAAGAAACAGGGGGCTTCTCTCCCAGAAGGGGATTCTGGCGAGAACATAAGCAAGGATAAGCCCGAGGACAAAGATGGGCACAATATAGGTTAGATCGATGGCGGCAAACACCCATTTCCAACTGGTCAGCCTATTATCATCCAAAGAACGAAAGAGAAAAAGTGCGAATGGAGTTACAAGGAGGAGCAAGGATGCAATAAAGAGAGAAAAATACTTTTCGCGGTCGGTTTGGTTCATAAGAATACTGAAACCCAGGCGGCTAGGAGACTCTTACACTCATCCTCACAAACGAGTATGACCAGATATACCTCATACACGAGAGTAAGGCTATACCTGATAACATCCGAGGTACAGCCTGTAGCGATGTCTATAGTATTTACGACAATGTCGCACAGTGCTCCGACTTCTAGTCGGACATGAATGCGATGAAATAAGGGTTCAAGTGATTATTGGCCATCCAGAAACGGTTAATTGTCATTCAGAGCCCTTCGACCCATTTCTATGAACTCAGGGCAGGCAGGCTCAGAGGCTGCCCTGCCTGTTCCCGGCTTGTAGCGGGGAGACCGTCGAAGGGCCTGTCCTGAGCCTGCCGAAGGGAGAAACTATGCGAAGAATCTCAAGCTTAGCGATGTACTGAGAGATTCTTCGTCGTCCCGCCCTTGGCGGGACTCCTCAGAATGACATACAAATGGTGAGCTGGCGGATGGATGCTACCGAATAAAGCGACACGGCTCTGGAGCAGGTGTGCTCTGAGCGGGCTATGTTCGCTTAGATTCTGCCTGCTCAGGAAGCTCCGACCTTTGGTCGGAGAGCTTCACCTGGTCTTCGAGTCCCGCAAGTGAGGGCTGCTGGAGCATCCCTTCGTGCTTGCTTAGTTGCCAAGCGTTCACACAAAAAGTTTGGAATAGTTGAAGATTGGAATGGTGGAGTTATCGGTCAAAGACGAAGGAGAGGGAAGTAAGAATGATGCTAAATGGGAACAAACCATCCAGGTCCAACCGGGACTCGTCGCTACCAGGTGATATAGGGGCTGTTGACCAGGCCGCCGATGAGCAGGAATATGCCGACGGCCACGACAACATAGCCAAAAAGGTAAAAGAGAGCCCGCCGACCAGCGCTTGCCTCCGGAACCAGTATGCTTTCCAATGTGCCGGTCTGTTCCAGCCGTGCCACCCAGGCGGGTCGCTCGTGTCGGGCGTGGTTCAGGCTGGCGCTGCCTTCAAACATGGCCCGATCCATGGGAAAATTGTGGCGACGCAGATGCGCGATGAAAAAGTGAATGATAAAGACGTGGCACATGGCCAGGATCGCCTCGATCCGGTGGATCCAAAAGGCCACGTTAAACCCCCAGCCTGGCATGTATCGGCTCGCCACCAGAGGGTAGGCCAAGAGCAAGCCGGTTATGCCCAAGACGGGTATCCCCCAGAAAACGGCCCAGTAATCGAATTTTTCCCAATAGCCCCAGCGATCGAACTCAGGATGCTTGGCCACACCCAAAAACCAGCCTACATGCTGGAAAAACTGTTTAATATCCTTGACTTGGGGCAGGAGAGAGTCCGGCCCCATGAGACTGCCCGGGAACTCTTTCCAGTTTACTTTTGCCAGCAGATAGAGGATGTGCACCACAAAGAGGCAGATGAGAAAAATACCTCCATATATGTGTACGGTGCGGCAGGCCTCGTGACCGCCGAAGACCCATGCCAGCCTTTGGCCCCAGGGAGTCTCCATGTACATGCGAGCCAAACCGGTGGCTCCCTGGAGCAGAAAGGTAAGGACGAGCAGCAAATGAAACAGCCGCTGCAGCGGAGTGAACCGTCTGATTCTCGTCTTAGGATTCACCTTCACTGTTCTCCTTTTTCACAAGAAGTTCCCGGATGCCCCACAACACCGTGTGCGGCAGAAAGACCACAAAGGTACCCCCGGCCAAGGCAACCATGATCCAGAAGGCGTAGAAGAGCACCGGAAAAGCCTTCTGAGTTGTGGCTATGGCCGGGTTGGGAGCGTGTACCACATAGGCGGCATAGGAGGCGTTGGCTCCCTCATGGCATTTGGCACACACATAGGCGTGCCTGCGGATGGGGTTCATGGGCGAGTAGTGATGCTCTATGCTGGCGATGGGCTCGGCCCCGTGGCACTGGCGGCAGGTGAGGTTGGCCCGGACTGTATGAATGTCCCTGGTCTCGGCAATGTGGCATTCCTCGCAGCGGCTCCACTCGTAAAATCTGATTCCCCAATGGGAATCGGCGAGCCTGGTGCGGGTGCGCACCTTAGCCGCAGACGGGCTATAGGGAAAGAGACCACGCCTCACCCCCGGTATCTCCACCATGGGAAGCATGCGGCGGGGCTTGACCTCGTACTCTTCATAAAAGCCGGTACTAACCTCATATTCTCGGTAACGGCGGATGGCGGAGGCCACCTCTTCCTGGGCCCAAACCGGTCCGGGGAAAGAGGTTAGGAGCAAACAGAGTCCGGACAGGATGTTTATGGCTCCAAGCAAAGACGTCCGAAGATTTCTACTCTGGGTGTTACCTTTGGTTGTTGAGTTCATGATTGAATTCCTGAGAGATTCCCTCTTTCGGTTGGTTACTTGTTCTCCGGTGACCTTTCCTCTCTGTTCCCAAGAGAAAATCATGGCTAACCTTCGACTGGACTTGTCGACGAGCTCAAGTCGAGTCGCTCAGGTCGGGGAAAACCGCTCCCACGGCGGCCAGATCACTGCACATGGATACAAGACAAAAACCCATGTAGTGAACTATTGCTGAATCTTCAACGTTTTGAGCAATTGATATTACCAGTTCGAATTTATTTCGAATTTCGAGTTTTCATATTCGGACTTCCAATCAACTCCTTACCTAGAGCCAATAAAGTGTATCCTAGCGGGTACGGTGTACTCCCAACAAGGTCTTCTTTGTCAGACCGTCGAAAACTTGCTGCAACGTTGCCAGATCAGCATCCCTGTGTTTGTGACATCTCTGGCAGGAGTTTGGCACTCTGTCCGTGCTCAGGGTATCTCTTGGCAGCAGGGCAATAAATGCATGGCTGTGTGTGGTTCCGGACTCGGTGCTCGTGATAATCCTGGGCATATGGCAGCCGACGCAGTTGGAGAATGAGTGGATGGAGTGAGACAGGTTTGTGTTTATCACCCGGTGGCACCTCAAACACTGCTCGGACCCTGAGGCCATTGTCTGGAATTGTGTCGGTGCGACGCCCAGCTGATGAACGAAATGGCAGGATGTACAGGTGACCCCTTGCTTGGCGTGGGTAGACAGCTTCCAGGCGTTGTATTCCTGGTGGTGCCCTTGGGCCAACCCGTTGCCGAAGGCAAAAGTTATATCCATGGTGACGGGATAAGGCGAGTCAAAATAGGGACCCAAGGCGCGACCCGGGCGGTAGCCAACTGGCCAGGCGACATCCTTCTGTCTGGTTGAGACGCCGGTGCTGTGACAGGAACCGCAGATTTGCGTTCTCAGTCCTGCGGGAAGTGTAGCCGGATTGACAATGGTCAATCGTTTCTTAAATACTGCTGTTTTCGGCAAAACAACGTGATGGGAGCCGGGGCCGTGACAGGCCTCGCAGCCGACACGTCCTTCCACAAACGTACTCTTCTCCAGATCAACACCAGTTGCGTGACAGCCACTGCAATCTTCGATCCAGGACCGCTTTTCCCAAACATCCTCGTTATAAGCTATCCAGCGGTTTTCCCAGATGTCGTATTCAATGGGGGCAACATAGAGGTTACCATTCCTTTGAATCAAATACCCCTGCTTCCACTGGACGCCGATGGTGTACTTTATCTCCTCGATTGTGGGGATATAGATGGTATCCACCGGCAGCTTCAACTCTTTCTCGCTTTTTCGCAGGTCAGCCCGTATGGTCTCCGGACTGATCATGGCGGCCAGGGCGTCCAGATTCTGGCTCACGTCCTGAATGGTGCGGCTGTGGAGGGTACCCCTCCAGGAATCGTAGTGCTCAAGATGGCACATTTTGCACTCTTCTGAGCCGACGTAGGCCTGCGGTCTTGACAATACTTCAGTTACTTCTTTGCTAGGGCCGCGGCCGCAGCCAACCAGCCAACCGACCAGCAATACACTTAAAATACCCTTACCCAATCTACCGGCTTTCATGTTTGCTCCTTTCCTACATCACCTGACCGCTTAATACACGGTGACCGCCGAAGCAGAGCAGCCGGCTTCTGCCAAGTTAGCAACTTATGCAATCACTATAGATACATCCAGCTCCCAGTAAGAGAAAAGCACGGCCGCCGGGATACCCATGTTGTTGAAGAACAGCGCCCAACCAAGAAAATGCTCTACCCGGTACTAGTGTTGTGCGTGTGAAAAAGCGTGCACCATGTGGGGCAGAGTAGCATTTTTTAGTTATACATAGAAATCTATCGATTTCATTGTTACAAGCTCATCCCTTCCCTGCAGGTAGGTAAGACAGCTTGTAAAAAGCCTAAATTGGCTTATACCACCCCATTATCGCAAGGCTCAAATCTGAATATACATTGTCAAAGTGTGATATATGAGAGGCAAGACCTGTGCCAATTCCAGGAACTTGGTGGTTGTCGCTGTGCGGCTTTGGGAAGGCTTTCAGGGTATCAATTCGGTAAGGGCTGGAATTAACACTACAAAAAACGAGTAGTAGTAGGGAAATTACGGCTTCAATTAATTGAAATCAAAGATTCGATGGGGCAGGAAATTATGGTAATAATCCGACCCTATCTGTCTGGAGATAGGACAGCATTTCCAATAAAATACAAAATATGTTTATATAGCGCTATTTAGCAATGTATAGAATTAGGACACTTCCCTTGGTGCTGAACTCAAACTCCGGCAGGACTGCTCATCCGATAGATAAAACCGATTCCCTCTACAACAAAGCGGGTCCGCTGGGACTCCAGTTGGCCCCCATTTTTGCGGGTATACCTATAGGGGAAAGGGTCAGCCCGTGAAAACCGCGGTCAAGAAAAAATATCTCTCCAGAATCGCACGAGAATTTGTACTAAGACTCAGGCGATTTACTGAATTGCCCTTTGATCTTTGACCCTAACGATTTGATTTTACTTGAGGCCGGCTCCCAGATCTGGGAATAGTCGGAAATTCGTTGGGGAGAGACCAGGAAAACCAAGAGAGTGAAGGATAGTAGGATCAGATAAGCAAACACCACAATCCAGTTCTCAAAGAGTGCCCACAAAAGTCCAGATACCACAATTGCAGGAATCCCAGAAACGATAGCTACACCAAACCTTCTACTTAATTCCATTGTGCTAATCTCCTGAAAGACCAGACGCAGGGATCACAGAGCAAAGTTGACGCCTTTTTCCGCAGATAGTCCTAGACTGAAACGGACCAGGCTGGACATAGGCTAAGGTCATTCTACCGTTATTTAGGTTGGTGTCAACACCCGATAAATTGCTGATTTTTTCTCCGTTGAATGGCTGAAACCTAGCACACATTCCATTGAGGATGGAGGTATGTTACAGAAACCATACTACAACTTGGAGGTCTCACTCAACCAGGGTCTCCAGCGCAGCGGCTACCATCTCAGACGCTAGCCTGTGGGCCGTATTTATCCTCCCCCAATCAAAAAAGAAAACACCGTCGTCCCCTTGACTTTGACTCTCAACAGCCCAGACCACCTCTCGGCTCTGCTTCTCTATTAAGAGTACAGAGAAATCAACTTTAGCTGTTCCTAGGGCTCCTAGATAATCCTGATAATCAAAAACTTTACCTGCAAGGATGAGGTCAACGTTCAGCTTGCTAAAAAGAAGATCCGTTTGGGCAAGGGATATCCCATCATCCATAATAATCCTATAGTTGAGTAATGCTTCCCGCACTATGCCAGGCTCGATCACGGTGAAATTCTCAAGTGTCCTCAACTGTCGGACAAAGTGGAGTGCCATTATATCTCCCGCTAACATTCTCCCGCTTAGGTTATAGAATGGTATAGTCGCCACGGTGTACTTCATGTCAGGCTCTAAGATAGGGGAACGGAAAAACACCCTTGGCCAAAACTTTAGTATTTTCCTCCGGCTAGCTGTCGAGTATCTTTCGCCTGAGAGGTATGCTGCAAGAGAGGTCGAAAGGTGGCGTACTGCGTTTTTCACAAGTTTTTGGGGATCTTCAATGAGAAAGAGCTCTAGAGGTCCTATTGAGTCATCACCTGCTAATCCTACACCGTTGCTCCACAAAATTGCCGGGTTATTTCCGGTGGAAATCAATCTGAGGGTAACGGCAATCTTGGGAGGAGGCTCATCGCTATAAAGCTCTACAGATGTTATGAGGACAGCATCAGCGCCAGTCTCCCATTTCAGATCCCGTGCTGTTGCTTCGTTTATTCCACCTGCATATCGGACGCGGTGTTTTACAATAAACCGCTCCAGGGCTTCCTCGTCAAGGATGTTTAAGCCTTGCTTCCTGAAACCGTCTATCAGTGAATTTCTAATATCTTGAAGGGGTACCGGAGTTCCACTAAGGTTAAAAACCGGCCAGACAGCGAAACGAAGTTTGTCTTCAGCGACAAGGGGATCATCACTCACACTAACAACAGAGCTGTTTGTCGCTGCACAACCTGAAAAGCAGATAAAAACGGTGAAAAGTGTGAAAAATACCTTACTGGAAAAGTTTATCGAGAACATCATCCACCGCCACCATGGTAACATCGTTCATTGGTTTACCGCCGGAGCCAAAAAGCCGGTCCCATATAGTTATCCCGCCTTCTGTGGCGGATGCTGTCCATACAACCCTTTGCGTTTGTGCCTCAAACATTTGTAAGCTAAAGGAGATAACATTAGCAGAGGTAGTGCCAGACCTTACCTCTCCATATTCTGTGACAACGCCAGTGATAATAGCATCCACCCTGACAATACCGGCAAATCTTACGATTTCTTCATGAGATGGAGCAGTAGGGTTTGTCATGCCCGCTCTGGAAATCCCGCGTGCCACCTCACCTGCAGGCATTACATAAACCGCACCAGTGGCCAAGAGGCTGTTGGCAAAGATATCCCTCACCCGTTCTGCCGCCAACTGTCCACGAGTGAGGTTTGCGAAAGGCATGACCGCAACTGTCCGGATGGCGGCAAAATCCATATCCGGATCATGGAAATACGTGAGACTGGAGCCGGGAGCGCAGGCAACAACAGAGATGATAAGTGAAGACACGATAAGTTTCTTTAGATTTGCAGCATTAAGAACTTTAATCATAGGAATTTCCTCGACTAGAGGATTATTGGAAAACTACTCAGCCTCCGAAACACGGCCACATTATCTCAATATCCACCGTAGCGCTTAAAAGGTGATTCTTAGATTCGCTAAGAAATTATTGGACTCTAGTTTCTGTGTGTTAGATTCATCTCTTAATATAGTATAGGTGGTTTCAAAAAAGAAATGGTTTCCTATTTTCCAGGTTAAGCCGGGACCTATCGTCGTTTGTCTTACATTTTCCACAGATCTCAGCCTCTCACTGTAGGTGAAAAAGAACTGCAGGTCTCCGTCGGGAAAAGGTGACCAGGTGACAACGTAGTTTTGCAGTGTTCTTGTATCTTGTCGATGCACAATGCTATAACTGGCATTGAGAGATAGTGTCCTTACCGGCACATAGAATGCCTCTATATTCCAATCATACCTGGAGCTTGCATCAGGGCTTACAGTTTTTCTGAGTTGGTAATTCATGTTGACGGTAAACTTCTCATTTGGCCGAAGATTTGTCCCTGCTCTGACGAGTATGTTCTTATTCACTGTGCTACTGGCCAAAGGTCTGTTCCAGTTATAGCCAGCATCAACAAACGCGCTCCAGCCTCGATAGAGTTTTATGTTGTTGCGGAGGGTTATCACATAGTCGTCACCCGAATCGTCTTCTGTTTTTACGCTTTTGCCGCTTAAAGAGAGCGTTTGGTCGAAAGTCGGCAAGTAAGAACCCCTTATCAGAGCACTATAAATGTGCTCAACGGTGTCGTCATTGTTTTCTGTACTGTCTATCCGCGACACTCTGGCGCTGGTGGAAAATATTCTATTGAAGGTGTGGTTGACAAAAATGTCGTTGGTTAGCCGGCTTGTCTTCTGGGAAGATGGATCTACTTCCGTCCAAATATAGTTTAGATGGTAGCCAGCAACGGTCTTCTCGCTGAGCCTGGCTGTGAGGCTGAGGTCATAATCTTGGTCAAGGGTGGTGAGTTTACTTTGAGCCCCTCCACCTGATACCGTAGTGAATGCCTGCATTTCTGTGACAAAGATATTGGGGAAGTTGGCGGCGTCCGGAACAGTAGGAGCAAGCGGCGTTGTCACAACCTTGATGAAACGTGTATTTACCTCAGGGAATGGTATTTCGAAACGGTTCTCAAAAGTTCCGAAGTCGGCCGGGGACACTGTGGCGACCAGGGTCCAGGTGCTACCGTCTGTGTTGTCAGGGCTGGTGTAAATGTCCCAGGAGAAAGAATTGGCTACCGAAGCGGAAAGACTCCTATCTACCCAGATACGCACTTCATCAACATCCGAGGCAAAACCGAAGTCGAGCCCAATGTTTGTCAAGGTTGTCTCGTCGCCTCCCAAGCCGATATCTATTCCGGCGGAGGCAGAAACATTTCCGTCTATCAGGGCATTATTGACTTGAAGGGCAGGTCCGTCTTCTGGGGTGTTGTCCAGAGAAAAAAGTCCTTGAGACCGCTGGACTGCAACGTCCGCGCCCTCACCCGCAGCTCGCGACGATTCGAATGTGTTATAACGAATCTTGTAACTGGTGTTCAGCAAAAGTTTTTGCTCCAAGAAACCATCTGAATATTCTATCCTGCCTAAATGGGTTTGATCCAGGGTGTCAGAATTCCTTAGCCGGTCCTCTGTGTCGCTGCGTGTATAAACGTAGTTGAGCTGGAGTGCTTCCCATAGTGTATAGTCGGTTCTTAGAATAAGGCTACGCTGGATCTGGTCGATGGTGTCGGGATCGTCATAGGTATGGGAATAGCTGTAGCGGAGCCCTAAGGTTGGAAGCCCCGCAGGGTCCCATCCTAAAGAGGAGCTAAATTCGTCCCTCGCCGTCTCTATGTCAGGTGTGTCTGTGAACAACTCTTTTCTTTGTGACCTTCGATACTCTATTCCGGCCTGGTAAATGGGGTTGCTAAGCCTGAGTTGCACAAAAGGGACAAGCCTCCTCTCCTCAAATTTGCTTTTCGTGCCTTCAGTTTTGGTCGTAGATTCGTTTAGTTCAAAAAGGGTTCCGGCCGAGAAGGTGAGTTGAGGGTAAATGGTCTTTGACGCGTCAAAATTGTAGCGTTGTTTGAATAGGTAGGATTCACTGTCGATCTTCTCTCCAGTGGTCTTATTGGTACTTGTTGCCTCGGAATTTGTATAGGTAAATTCGCTCCGGAAATTTATGCCGTCGGCACAAGCATATGTGGGCAGTAGAGCACTCAAAAAAAAGATAGTTGGAAACAACCATGTAAGCAGGAAGTCGGCCCGCCTCATATGCTATCTCTCACCCACGACAACCACTTCATAAGCCCCATCACCTACATCGAATTCAGCCATAATCTTTTTGCTGGTAAAATTGACCTTCTGAACCAGCCTCCTGTCAGGAAGTGCTATGAACAGCGTGTTTTCCTGGCGATCAATGGTCATGAAGGCAGCCCTGCCACGTACCTGGATCGTATCTATGAAGATCGAGCTAAAAGGGTCGACGATAGCGATCTCCCCACCAGATTTCTTGCCAACCAGCACAAGACCTGACTGGAGGTCTACTTTTATAGAGGCAGCTCCCGTTCCAACGAAGATCCTGTCTGTTAACGCAAACTGAGAGGGATCTATGACTGCCAGGTTGGGCGTATCCCTGCTGATGACATAGAGTCTATCGCCAGCCAGATTAAAAGCTCCTCGTAAGGGCGCTCCTGCTACCGATACGGTTACAGTAATTGTTCTTTGTGTTAAGTCCACCACCGAAATCGTTTTCGATAGCGTGTTCATAACGAAGGCTTTGAAACCCGAGGGATCGAGGACAACTGAGTGTGGTCCTTCCCCGACCCTTATTCTTTCAAGCTCAACCATGGAGATGGCATCAATGATGCTCACAGAATTTGATGCTCGGTTCACCGACACAAGTGTCCTGCCGTCGGGAGTAAGGGCAAGGTCGATGGGTTCATCGCCGAACTTAAGTCTTATCCTGCCGATCAAATCTCCTTTAAATACATCATATACCTCTACAGCATCATCCCCTGAAACAGCCACGTAGGCCCTGGTGCGTCTCTGATCGAGGGCAATTCCCCTTGGTTCTCTGCCGGTGGCTATGACATTTACAACCTGCATTGTTTTTTTGTTGAAGACCGAGATGTTATTTGACTCAGCATTGCTCACATAGCCGGTAAGATTTATGAGCATCCCCCCAGGAGTCGCCAGGGAAAAAGAAGGCGTGAACTTAATCCCGGAGGTTATAATGGATGAAGCAGACAGGGTAAGAAACAGCGCTGAAGCCCTTCTCCGCTTCACCTCGAACAGCTTTTTAGCCGTTACCATCTCCTCGGGAATGAACAAGGCGGTCTCGCCTTCTTCCCCTTGCACGAAAGCCCTTTTGATTGCGATGGAAAGACCTGTATATGAACCCGGCGGCAGGACCGCTGTCGCCAGTAACTTCTGAAGTCCCAAAAGCTTTGCGCCAGTTACCTCTTTGAAAGCTAAGGAAAGGGGTATTTGGCTGTCGTCATCTCTAATAGCGGAAATTTCGTCAATGATGAATCGGATCTTGGTAGATTCCTGCGGTACGGGTTGAAGGTAGAGAATAACCTCTCCCTGATCGGTTAGAACAGGTTTAGGTGTGGTTCCTGCAGGAAGACAGCCCACTGTGAACAAGAGTAAGACGAAGGTAAAGCAAAACCCTTTTTGCCTCATCGTAGAACCTCGCTTCACAAGTTATTTCTTTGCAAGCTCCTAGCCTTTTGTCTGTGCTCTCTGGCCTTCTCTATTAGTCCTGCCATCATGTAAGCGTTTGCCAAGTTATGGTGGGTTCGAGGGTCATCAGGTTCTAGTTTCAGCGCCGCCTGAAAATGGACTATGGCCTTGGCCGCCATCCCTTTGCGGCCATAGGCAATTCCAAGGCTATTGAGAGCTTGTGCATGCCGGGGATTTAACCTCAAGACGGTTTGGTAGTATCTGACAGCTGCATTTACCAGACCTTTACTGTCGTAAGCGAGACCTAGATTATAGTATGAACTTATATGATATGAGTCTAATTGTATGGCTAACTGAAAAAGTTCGATGCCTTTATCAACCCGGCCCTTTCTAATATAGGTATAGCCAAGGTTGTTGTAATAATCTGCCTGATTAGGTTGCAGCCTTATAGCAGTCTCAAAATGTTTTATGGCCTCGTCTAACCGTCCTCTTACTGTATACTCAATGCCGAGTTCACTGTGGGGCAAGGCGCCGTCGGGTGATTTTCTAACCGTATCAGTCCAAAGGCTGTAATTGTTTTTCCAGACAATATTCCTCTTTAGCGTACCGGCAGAATATAAGGAGAATACTACAAGGAAGCCAACTGTTAAAGCTATCCTCCGCCCAGGAGTGTTCACTTGGATTCGGGCGGCAACCAAAGCAAGCAGAATTATAAACCCAAGAGAAGGTAAATAGAGATACCTTTCTGCGAAAGGGTTCTCTCCAATTGCAGGTATATACAGAGCAGGAAGCAAGGGGACTGTAATGAATAGAAGGCTGAGGAAAACTACTTTATTCCTCCTCAAAGCTACACAAGTGCACAGAACAAAGACTGCTGTCAGGATGAGAGAAACCACGCTCTTCATCTCAAAGATAGAGGAAACGGGATGAAAGACATGAAAGGCATTGAGATTTACAGGTATAATGAGTTTTTTAAGATACTGGATGAAAAGGGGAAAGACGTTGATAACGTACTGGAAAGCGCTCAATTCCGCATGCCTTTTGAGAGGTGCAAGACCACCAACAGCATGAATTCTCAGGATAAAGTATAGTCCTGCGACAATGAGATAGGGTAGGTATCTTTTTACGTATATAAAGGGACTGCGAGAGAACGACAGTTTGTTGAAGCCGTAATCGTAACCGATGAGGATGATAGGCAAGGTCAGGGCAGGTTCTTTACAGAGGGTGGCAAGGAAAAATAATGTCACCGACATGGTGTACAAACGCCTTGATGGTCGCCCCTCCTCTGTTGCCAACAGGTAAAGGTAAAAGGACAGAAGATAGAAGAAGGTAAAAGACAGGTCCGGAAGACCTGCAATCCATGTAACTGACTCTGTATGAATAGGATGGGTGACAAACAAAAGGACTGCTAGAAAAGGTGGTGAAAGATAATTGGTAGGGTGAAACCCATTCAGCAGTCTCATAAGGATGAGAAAAACCAGGATAGAAACTCCCGCATGGAATAGGATATTCACCAAGTGAAATCCCCACGGTCTGAGACCGAAAAGGTGATAGTTCATCATGTAAATGATATGCATCAAGGGCCGGTAATAGTTGGAAGCCCCTTCTATTTCGACAAATTTCCATACGTGGGTGGAAAAAATCTCCGGAATGTATTTCAGGTCTTTAATCCACTGATTTTTCACTACTTGTTGTAAATCATCATACACAAATCCGTTGGCAAGGGCGTTGAAATATACTGCAAAGCAAACGCACGAAATGACGACAATGAAAAGGTAGGGAATGGTTCCGTTGGTTCGGGGAAGACTGATACTATACTTACCTCTGTCGCTCACTGTAGTTGTCCTGTGATGGTCTGGTTCGAAGATTCTCGAGGTATCTTTCCAACATGATGACCGCACCTCTCTGGTTATCGCTTGACATGAATTGTATTGCCTGGTGCGTAGCCTCTATCGCTTCACTGAGTCTTCCTTGCCCTTCAAGAACTTTTATGAGATTCATGCGCTTGGTCAAATCAGTGGGACCTAATGCTACCGCTTGACGGAAATGTTCAGTTGCTTCTTCATAATCTCCGATTTCAACCAAGGCCTTCGCCAGCACGGTGTGCGATTCACTTGACTTGGGGTTCTCGCTCAATTCTTTCCGATACCCTTGTATTGCCTTTCGCAATTCTCGGTTTGATTCCTCTGGCTTGCCCTGCCTTTTCAACACGTAACCAAGGTTAAAGTGAACGTCCGCTATGACCTCCCTGAATTCAGAGGCAGAGTTCACGTCAATGGCCTTTTGGAAGGTTTCCACCGCCTCATCAAGTTTCCCCAAATGAACTTGAATCTTTCCTATTTGATTGTATACATCCACAGACTTATCGGGATCCAGTCGCGTAATCTTCTGATATTGCTCGATACTCTCGTTGAACTTGCCCAGTTTGGCCAGGGCAAATGCCAGGTGATAGTAGGCGGCGGTAAAGCGGGGGTTGATCTGTAACACCTTCTTACATTGGCTGATGGCCTCTTCAAGTTTGCCTTGTACTATCAAAATTTTTATAAGTTTTTCCTGTGCCGGGAGGTGCCGAGGGAGATTGCCTAAGAAAAGGCGCAACTGTGCTGAGGCAGACTCCAGGTTGCCACTGGCTTGCAGTAATTGGGCGTAGTTGTAATGGAGCCAGGGGTCCGAGCGGTGGCGCTGAATAGCCAAAGCATACTGGGAGGCGGCCTCCACAAGCCCCCGGGGCTGAGTGTATACCTCAAGTTCGTCCAGATTTTGCTTCGCCTGCTCCAGCAGTTCCCTGTGGTTTACCTGGTTGGTGAAGGGAGGTCTCCTTAGCCGTCGAAGGAACTCCGCAGCGACCCTTTGACGGTCATAACCCGTAAAAGCCAACCGTTGACCACATTCATCCTCCGACAAGATTTCACCTTCATTCTTGGCCCGGCCCACCCGCTCAAATAGAATTCCTGCAGTTTGCTGGAATAAGCTTACCGCCAGAATATAGTTACCTTTGAAGTTCATATGAACATGGTCGTAAAAGAGCTCTTTGCCTACCGTTTTATGGGGACTTCTATCCGCAAAAATCCGGGCCCCATCTATCAAATGAGCTCCCTTACCTTTGGTAACAGTGCGAATGATGTTGTTGATCCTTGTGTCTGCCCGGAATCGAAGGGTGTCCAGATCGCGGGCCTGAATAAATCTTTTTAACGCGTGCTCGTATTCTCCCAGGTTCCAATAACACCTTGCCAAGCGATACTGCAAGTCGGCGAAATGATCATCTATGCGACCGGCTTCTTGGTATCGTTGGATGGCTTCGGCATACTTGCTCGCTGACTCGAGTTGGATCCCGGACTGGTAAATCGTGTCCCATGCCTTTTTCTCGTCGTCCGAAATATTCCGCCGATGCAGCGAGGCAAAGGGAGCAGTATCTTTCAAGTTGCTGCCGACGGTAAAGACAATGGTCTTGATTCCAGCTTTGCGAGCAACGTCAAGAATATCTTCCAGATTTTTTTGGAAATTGTTGTAGACAATCTCGAGGGCGGGATCATCAGCACGGACCCGCTTTTCAAGAAACATCTCCATACCGCCCCACTCCTTGGGCATGTGGTCTTTTTTGTAGGCTGCTTGCAGAACCTTTGTGAGCGCCTGCCCCACTCTGGTAGATTTAAGCGAGATGCTGGCTCGAATCAGGGACAGGCTTGGGAAAAGTGGTGCAAACACACTCCCGGCCCCAAATGGGCCGACCACCTCGTTGTTGCCTAGATACACAATGAAAAGATCGGGCTGATGGTGGGCCAGATCTTTGACGACCTGCAGGACCACATGTGAATTGATGGCTGTTACCGCAGCATTAATGACTTCAAATTCTGTTTCGGGATACTGATCTTGAAGCAAGACTTCGAGAATTCGAGCTACACCGAAGGTGGGTTCCGGATCACCCTGTGCGGCGGAACCACCAAGGACGAAAATCCGATACGTTTTTGCCGATTTTTCAACGGGGATAGCAAAGGGAATGGTTGGTCGAGCTAATTTGGGTGGGAAAAAGAGGTAGATAAATGTATCGTTGTTACGGACGGCAGTCCGACCATTTATCTCGGAGGTGATGGTGTAGGAAGCAGGATGACCAAAACCGGAGAGGCGTAGGCCAACCTCCAAGGAGATAAAGAAAAAAGTCGGGACTACCGTTATGGCTGCGATTCGAAATAGCCAGAGGCGGGATCTGGTCGTCTTGTGCCGCCGGTCTACACTTGAAGATATGCTGGAAAAAGTTCTTTTTGCGCGCGTGTTCATCTGCTCGCTCTGTCAAGTGTACCGTTCTTCTTTGACGCCTCCGCTAGTTATGACTCTGTAAACTAAAACTGCTGGTAAATGAATGGAGGAAGCACACTACCCTGAATCAGCAGAGTATATTTGCTTCCATAAGTATCGGTATCAAACCAAGTGGAAATAATCACCGCTTTATCTATGAAAGTTACATTATCTAGCAAAGATGTGGCACTGATTGAGAATCATTATATATTCTTAATTGGAAAATTGAAAATAGATCCATATTCAAACATAAGCAGCTATCTTTACTCTAGCGTGCTATTGGAGAGTTTTCAAATATCTCACAAAATCCTATGCCAATGAAAAAAGGCCGAGGGCCATGGAGCCCTCAGCCTCAAGTGTAGTGCCAGCGAACTTTACGCTAATCCTGCATGTGGCATTTGTTGCAAAGCGACCGCTGGCCTGCGCTGAAGTCAGTCTCGATGTCAATGAGGTTACCACCGTAATAGTAGCCCGACATTTCGGCCCAGGGATAACCACCACTACTGGGATTGGGAACTGATTCAGCGAGCAACTCACTAGTGAAGTCCCATCTGCCGTTGTTGGTGAAGCCCCCGACGTGAGCCCTGTGACAGGTAAGGCACATTACGTTGTCGCTCGCATCTGGCCCTGCAGTGCTCTCTGGGTCAAGGTTCATGGTCGGGTCAGTTTCACCTCTCTCGAAGGGAACAAGCCCGAGGTAGGAAGTAGTAGAGTCGCCACCATAGTCACCGGTTGCGACATAAGCGTTGTAGTTGGAAGCTATAGGGCCCAAAGCTGCGCTATTTCCGGCTGGGTGCCGGTGATCTGTATGAGGTGACACGGCAGTCAAACCTGTGTGACAGTTTGTGCACCACTCGGACATCCCTGAGCCGTAGTCCACTTTTGAACTGTAAAAGCCGTTGGCGTTCGTGGCATAGGCGAAGGGACTGGCATTAGTGAAGGGAGCTGGGGCACCGTCAGGATCATAGCCAACGTTACCCAACAGCCTGTAGTTACCCATGATGCCTGCGCTGAGGTCTAATGGGGTGACGCCGTCGGACTCAAAACCACCGTACGAACCGCTTCCAATAATCGGATCATACGTCACGGTGGTGCGTGGCACCTTACCGTGGGGATCATGGCAACTCGAACAGGCGAGCTCATTTGAGGGGAAACCGTTAAAGCCGCTTGAGGTGAGGGCATTAAAGGGCGGTGCACTCTGCTCATCGTAATCATAGTCGACCGCTATAATGTTATGGCCGAATTTCTCACCGCTAACATTGCTTGTGGTCCAGCCGAAGTCGATAACATAGGTGGGTTTCAGCCAGGCAAAATCACCCCCAGCGGTCAGATTGGCTGTGGTGTCCCCGTCTGGTGAGGCTACGCGGAAACTGCCGCTACCCTCATGGCAACTGAGACAGGTTGAGCTTTGATCTGAACCTACGGTGAGGTGTTCATTCGTGTCCGGCAGAGTCCCAGGTGTCGAGCCCGGAACAGCGGGTTCACCGTCACCGTCCGTGTTGTGCATGGTATGGCAGCCATCGCAGTGGGCCACGCCACCGCCGTGGAAGGCCAAGACAGTGGTGCTCAGTCCAAAGGTTATTAGGCCGGCAGCCATGACAACCAATAGTAGTTTCATGTATTTCATGTCCGTTAATCTCCTCCTTTCTCGTTTTTAAGCTGCAAACTCATCAGTACTTATCTCCTCCATCACCCCCTTTCTAAATACATTACGGTGCCTCTTTCCTCTCTGGTTCAAGAGTAATCTTGAAAACACTAACCCCTCTCCGTCTTACTTGCGCCACATAGAGTCTCCCTTTGCTATCAAGGGCTAGATTCTTTGGAGCTATAAGATTGTGTTTCCTAAAGCCGCGATAACCAAACTCGGACAGGAAGTTGAAATTCTTATCAAAAATGATAACCACAGACCTTAATCTATCGGCCACATAGTAGTTGCCGTTGTCGTCTGCTACTATCCCTCCCACAATGCCGAATCTCCCAGGGGCGCTCCCCGGTTGACCAAAACGTATGAGTTCTCCCTCCGGAGAAAGCTTGAACGCGAGAAACAAGGTGGGGATGGTAAAAAGCATGTTCCCTTTATGGTCGACGCTGAAGCCTCCTACGTCTGCGTCGCCCCTAATCTTTTTCTTATCTCTTAAGAGAGGTTCAACAAGGGACCTGATATCGAACCCTTGTTGGAAAAGACCGTTTGTGTCTGTCACGACTATTTTCATTGAGGTTGAATTTAGCAGGTAGAGCCGTTCTTGCAGGTAAAATATGCGATCAGGTGAAAGGGGGGAAAACTCGGGAGGTAAATCCTTGAGTTCCAGTTCAGATATGGGCTCTCCCCTAAAATTACAGAGGATAATTGCAGAGTCCAATCCCTTTCTTACAATAGCAAGGATGTTTCCATCCTTCTTTACTGCAACATCAATAACAAGACCAAGGCGGCCGTAATCATCACCAAAACGATAAATCTCCATGCCCTCTTCGTTAAACACCCTTATGTGTCGTGGTTCGAGACCAACAGCATAAATCTCGTTTCTTTCCTGATCAACTGAGATCTTTGCCCAGCTGTAAGGTATTGGGCCGTTAATATTAGAAAGATTATAGAGAAAAGACGTTTCAACCGCAGCTTTGGCATCATGTGAAATGTACGCAAAGAAAAAGATGCAGAAAAAAAGTGTCAGAGCAACAAACTTGAGTCTAAATGAAATTACTGTAAGTCTGTGTTGTCTGTTTTTCATTATCTTGTAAGCCAGTTTAACGTGAAACTGTCAATAAATTACGACACACCCATCCCGGACGGTGTCGGCATCGAGACCTGCACATGCTCTTATAATACAAGGAATGGTCAAAAGAGGACTACGTAAAATTCGTATAACGCAACAAGTGTGCCAGAGGAGTTTATGAGCTAATATACAATTTAAAACAGCTAGTTATAAAATTCAAGGGATGTTCTCTCTCGGCAGATTTTCGGTGAAATTACCAGGTTTGTTCGGTGATTTCACCTATTAAAATTTTTAATGTATACAACTAATGTATACAACTAGAATAATAGTATAAAAATACTGAGTTTTATGTGCAAGGGGATTTTTTTATCTTCCTTTTTGTGTTACCATATACACCGGAATGGTAATCATTCCTTATGGTTTAAGAACATCATGAGCCAGCCTCAAGGAGGTTCTCCCAACCTTGTCAGCTTCGGCAGCCACCATGGTCGGTGCGAGGAGCCGAAATGTTTGGCAAAGCAGGCCCTTGACCGGTTTCTTGAAACGCGCTTCAACCATTCTCCGGTGCACGTGGTTGTCTAAAGAAGCTTTTCCTCTGGATCCTGGAACACGGATCACAAAGCCTGGATTTCAAGGAACTCTTCTCCGGTTCTCAGATTACCTGTTTGGACGCAGGATAGGAAGTAATACAGTGAAACGGTCATTTTTCATAATTGTTGTTTGTCTTGTACTCATTCCCGCACAAGGATTTAGCTCTGAGCAAAAACTACCTGTGGTCGACGGTCAAACAGTAGTGGCGACAGTCAATGATATACCTATCACCTTGGAGGAGTTCAATAGAGCGATTGCAAGATCACACGCAAAGAGATCCGAAAAAGAGAAGGCAGGGCGCATAGATTTTTCATATATTATGAATCGCTTGATAAACAGCAGGCTTATTTTATTGGAAGCAGGCAATATGGGGCTTTACGAGTTGCCGGAAATTAAAAACATGGTTGATACATATTCAAAACAAACCCTTATAACTCTATTATTGGAAGAACAGGTAAAAGATATAAGACCGAATAAAGATGAGGTGGAGACGATTTATAAAAGAAGTGTCACGGAGTGGAACATAAGATCCGTCTTCTTCGCAAGACAAGAGGACGCCAAGAAGGTTGAAGAGGAGATAAGAACAGGCAATAATTTTAATGAGATCCTAACAAAAGCGGTTGCAGAGGGGTTGGCGACAGGAGTAGACGAGGGCTTCTTAAAAGACGAAGACCTTACGCCGTCGATAGCGGAACATGTTCATAACATGGAAATTGGCTCTATCAGTCCCATTGTTTCACTTGGCAAGAAACGCTTTGTGATTTTTAAACTTGAAGGAGTACGCTTCCCTGAAGATGAAGATTTAGAGGCACTGCAGAGAGCTGAGCAGCAGGCCCTTAAACGAAAAAGGGCTCAGGCTTCAAAAGATTACTACCACGACCTCAGAAAGAGATATGTGAGAGTAGATAAGGAACTCCTCGCAGCCCTAGATTATGAAGCTGAAGAGCCCGGGTTTGAAAAATTATTGAAAGACACGCGAGTCATAGCCGAGATCAGTGGGGAGAAACCGATTACTGTGGGAGAATTGAGCGAAGCTTTAGAGAAGAAATTCTACCATGGTGTTGAAACAGCCATTAGAAGTAAGAGTATTAATAATGAGAAGTGGAGCATAATGGCAAACATCGTGGAAAAGAGAGTGTTGGTAAAAGAGGCATTGAACCAAAATTTCGACAAGAAAGAATCATATAAAGAGACAGTTAAAGAATATGAAAACGCAGCAGTCTTCGATTTATTTATAAAAAAAGTTGTTGTCCCTGACATAAGACTGGATAGAAAAGAACTGGAAAGATATTATAAAAAAAATGTTGACCAATATACTTACCCTGAGATGATGAGGATCAAGAGTCTTGTGTTTGCGGCCAGGAGTGACGCTGAAAATGCACTGGAGCAACTGACAAAGGGCACAGACTTTAACTGGTTGAGCTCCAAGGCAGAGGGCCAGGTGGACAAGGAAACTGAAGGGCTCTTGAACTTTGAGGGCAAGCTTCTGACTCTGAGAAGTTTACCAGAGGGAGTGCGCCAGGCTCTATCAGAGGCCAAACCCGGAGATTTCAGGCTATATGCAAGCCCAGAAGGGTATTATTATGTTTTGTACGTATACCATCTGGTCCCCGCCCAGCTGCTGCCATTTGCAAATGTGAGAGAAAAAATCGCAAAAAAGGTTTTTAAAGATAAAGTCAAAAAAGCAATTGAGGACTATGCAGACAAGCTCAGAGAGTACTATCCGGTCAAGATTTATGCGAAGGATCTTCAGTAGCGAGCTAGCCCAATCCGTGGAACAACCGTCGGGTTTAATTTCCAGTCCACAGGGAATATTGAAAACGATTATTTTTTTGCTCTGCAGGATAACTACATGCCCCCTCTCCCCCAGTCCCTGGGGGAGAGGGTTGGGGTGAGGGGGTATATGCTCAGGGCCATTTTTCGTTCACCCCTCACCTTAATCCTCTCCCCTCAAGGGGAGAGGAGATTTTTTCGGAGCTAACTGAACAGGCGCTATTGGAATGCTTGAAGGGTGAAATGCTGGTTATTTCAGCTTTCAGATTGTTATTGGCGCCGGTGAAATCACCGGGTAAACTCGGCGATTTCACCGGTTATCTATGAAGTGAAAATTACTCTAAATTGTTTAAGTAATTGTTTTCAATGATATATTTATCAATGCATCACTATGGCCTCTATGTTGCGTTACCTGCCACAACCTACATTCATTCATACGAAGCTACTTATTTAGATAGGTTAAACTTGCCTCAATCTGCAATCTACAATCTAAAATCTGAAATAGCTAGAGTTCCAACACTCCAGAAGCGTTTGGTACTGGAACGTAAGCCGACGCTGGTAGGCATGGTTTCGCACAGTAAAAAGAGGGTTTGAATCTAGGGTGAGAATGCACGTGATTTTCTCGAAGAGAAACCGCATATATTTCTGCATGGGTCTATTACTCTTCCTATGCACCGTTGTCTACCTTGCCGCTTGTGCCCCTACACCCAAGAAAAGAAGATTTGTCCGCAAGGAGTGTCTGGATTGTCACAAGAAATTTACCAGCAAATATCTCGGAATGAAAAATGTGCACCCAGCCGTCAAGGAGAAAAAATGTGAGGAGTGCCATCTCAGACACGGTATAGTTCCCAAGCTGCTATTTAAAAAACCAGGTAAGCAGATGTGCTATGGGTGTCATAAAGAAGAGAAAATAGGACTGGACAAATCTGTGGTGCATACAGCGCTAAGAAAAGGAAAATGCACCAATTGCCATAACCCGCATGCAGCCCAGGCAAAAAAGCTCCTCAAGGCAGAAGGCCGTGAAGTCTGCTACCAGTGCCACAAAAAGGAAACCTACGAAAAGAAAGTAGTACATAAGACACTAAAGGAAAAGGGGTGCGACACCTGTCACCTCTCCCACAGCTCGGACGAGGCCAATCTTCTCAAGAACAAAGAGGTTAAACTTTGTATCTCCTGTCATGACAACAACAAGGTGCCATTTAAGAAGGCACATGCAGGTTATGCTGTGGAGACTTCGTCCTGCAAGAGCTGTCACAACCCCCACTCTTCACTGCAGCCTAACCTGCTGAAAACAAGTACACACCCGCTCGTTGCCAAGATTGCCTGCGAAAAATGCCACAACCCTTCTGCCTCTCAAAACCCCTTCGAGACCACCAAAAATGGCAGCAAACTTTGTAACGAGTGCCATAAAGCATCAGACCTCAAAGCTGGCGGCGATATTGAGCACCAACCTTTTCAGAAAGGAAAGTGTAGTTCTTGCCACAATCCTCATACTTCCGAGAACCCGACCCTGCTTGCCAAGAAGGGCAGAGAACTCTGCATTACTTGTCATCTTGACAAAAGCGTGTCGGTGGCGGTCCCCCATAAATTACTGACAACCGAGAGGGAATGTCTCTCCTGCCATGTGAGACACGCTGCCAAAAACCAGAAACTTCTTGCCGTAAAAGAGCCAACACTCTGTTTCTCATGCCACGAGAAAACGAAGAAGGATCAAAAGACCCGTAAGCCTCACAAACCTTTTACTGAGGGAAAGTGTAGTGGATGCCATAATTCCCACGGATCCAATTTTGGTGGCATGCTAAAGGACAGGATGGACATAACTTGTTACAGCTGTCATGTTGATGCCGAGATAAAGTTTACCAAGACAAATACACATGCACCGGTGATAAATGGTAAGTGTAACGGTTGTCATAAGTCCCATGGTGCAGACGAAGAAAAACTGCTCTTAACCAATGTCAACGACCCGCAGCTTTGTTCTAGTTGCCACAGCGACCTCATGAAAAAGGCTGGCGAGGGCTCTAACCACGAGTTTTTCAAAAAAGGTAAGTGCCTCAGATGTCATGATGTCCACGGCAGCAATATCGCAGGGATGATAGTGGCAAAACAGGGGTTTCTCTGTTATTCATGCCACGGCACGGATCCTGGCAAGGAAGTGAAGAATGTCAAGAGCAAGCACGCCCCCGTTGTTGCTGGCGATTGCACAGTATGCCACAGCCCGCACAAGGCAAACCTCAGTTCTCTTCTCTTGGCAAGTTATCCCAATTTGTGCCTGAGCTGCCACACTGATCTCAAAGAGAACATGTATACGAAAGATACGGGTGCGGCAGCCAGACAAAGTGATGATTCGGGAGGTGGCAGCGAAAAAACCACACGTCCTGACGATTCTAAGATTTATGTGCATTCACTATCCGATCTTGAAAAGTGTCAGACATGTCACAAACCTCATTTCTCTGCAGAGCTTGATCTCATTGTGGAGCCCATACAACCGCTGTGCGGAAGATGTCATGACTATAAAAGGACTGCATTCAAACAGGCCCACATTAACATTGGTCCCGACCTGATGGATTGCAGGAACTGCCACGCCTCCCACACCTCAAAGGACCCCATGTTTTTCAAAGCAGAAGTGCACAAGCCGTTTGCAAAAAGAACATGCAAGGATTGCCACTTAGTAGAAAAACCATGAAAATAAAAACCATAGGATATACGACATTTTTTTTGCTGTGCATTATAAGTTCCCTTATTATCGTTGCACCGGGTCACACAGTAAATAAATTCAAGCTTAAACCAGGGGCAAAAGGAAAACTATGTGTGAAATGCCATGAGAACTTTCAAAAAATTATCAAAAGCCGTTTTGTCCATCCGTTATTGAAAAAAGGAGAATGTATCGGATGTCATGTACCCCATACGTCAGCTAACAAGAACTTGTTGACCATTGAGACCACGAAACTCTGCTACGGCTGTCACCAAAAGGTCCTGCCAGAAAAAGCACAAAGCGCCCACAAGGTC
>CAYFXH010000051.1:25070-28152 GCA_964346905.1 uncultured Desulfobacteraceae bacterium
AATTGAACAGAGGAAAGATACAATTTATCATGAGTTTTGAAGATAAAAGAAAGAATCTAGTTGATAATCTTATCAAAAGAGGTATTCTAAACAAGCAGGATGTAATTAACGCAATGCTTAAAGTCCCAAGGCACCAATTCCTGCCAGAAAAAGCACAAAGCGCCCACAAGGTCGTTGTTGAAGCCAATTGCAAGAAGTGTCACAATTCTCACGGGTCAAACAATAAGTTTATTCTCACAAAAGCAGGCAATGGTCTTTGTTTTGATTGCCACAAAGAGATGGGCGATAACCTAAGAAAGGTTGAATTCAAGCACAAGTCTTTAGAAAAGGACAAAGGTTGCCTCAACTGCCACGATCCACACGCGTCAGCCAAGTCAAATTTTTTGCTGAAAACTGAAGCGCCTTCCCTCTGTATGCGGTGCCATGAAACTGACAAGCTCACCTTTACTAGAAAACACATGGATTACCCTGTGGCAAATACGAACTGTAACTCCTGCCACGACCCCCATGGCTCCAATAAGAGGGGAATCGTATTTGATATCGCCCATACTGCCATGGCCAAGAGAACGTGTGAGGAGTGCCATCAAAAAGCCACTTCACTCAAGACCAAAAAACCGGCCAGTGAATTATGCAAAGACTGTCACAAAGATATGGTTCAACAAACCTTCAACAAGAATCGGGTGCATTGGCCATTGGTCGATAAGGTCGGGTGTCTGAATTGTCATAACCCCCATGCAACCAGAGAGCAGAAGCTTCTGAAAGGATCGATAATCACTGTTTGCGGCAAGTGTCATTCGGACACAGTGAAGCTGCAAGAATTGTCAAAAAATAATCCAAAAAACAAGAACTTATGTGAACCTGTAAGGAAGGGCAATTGCACGAGCTGTCATTCCCCTCATAGTTCCAATAATGTCTTGCTCTTTAACAAGGCCTCTATTGATACTGATCTGTGCGGCGGCTGCCACAAGTGGCAGGCCCATTCAACCCACCCCATTGGGGAAAAGGTTATAGACCAGAGAAATAAGAACCTCACCGTTGGATGTCTGAGCTGTCACCAAGCTTGCGGCACAGGAAATAAACCCAATATGTTGCCTTTCGCTACCACTTATGAACTGTGCATCCAGTGCCACGTTGAACGCAGAAGATGATAAAATGACAAGCGGTTTCAGTAAAATTGTTTTCATAATGGCCGCCGTACTGGTTTCAGTGCTGTTTCTCCACATGGACTTCAGTGGAGCGACGGTGAAATTCAAGTACATCATTTCGATATACACTGATGATAAGGGCGTGGAGCTTAAACAACCTGAAGGCATTGCCTGTGACAATACATCTCTGCTGATTGTCGCTGACACTGGAAACGGGCGGCTTCTGCGGTACACCTGTAAAGACAGAGCCGTAGAAGTAGGGACAGTAGAGATTAAAGTGGAGCAACTGTTGTATCCCATAAAGACTGAAATTAATTCTAAGGGTGAGATTTACGTTCTTGACCGCAAGCTGCGGCGTATTATCCGCATGACATCAAAAGGAGAATTTAGAGGCTATCTTCGCCCCATCGGGTTGTCTTCCCCAGCATCGTATGTGGTCCGAAGTTTTAGTGTAGATAGCAAAGACAATATATATATTTTGGATATATTGTCCCAGCGAGTACTTATACTGAACCCTGAGGGCAACTACCAGAAGCAGATCTCCTTTCCCAAAAAGTACGGTTTTTTCTCAGATGTAACCGTGGATTTTCAAGGTAATGTTTTGCTACTTGACAGCGTTAATGGTATGGTATTTACTGCCGCCGCTACTTCCACGAGCTTTTCTCCCGTCACCGAAAGCATGAAGGAATTTGTGAGGTTTCCTACCAGCATAACCACGGATAGCCGGGGGCGGATGTATCTGCTGGATCGCAATGGCGGAAGCGTCATCGTTCTGGGGCAGGATGGCTCCTTTCTCGGGAGACAGTCAGACATGGGCTGGAAAGAGGGCTGGTTGAATTATCCGTCTCAAATGTGTATCAACAGTAGAGGAGAAGTTTTTATCGCAGACACGAACAACAGCAGAATTCAGATATTTGCGGCGGTTGAATAAAGATTGACCCAGCTGATGCAGATTGCACCTACATAAGAATCTTCAAGTTTCGCACTCTCTGGATTCCCGCCTGCGCGGGAATGATGTTAGGTGTAAGTTGTAGTAATTCCTGCGCAGCCTGTCCTAGACTTCGATGGGGGAGCTAATAACCAGGAAATGTCACACAAAAACAACCTCTCTGGAGGGACATTCGTGAAAAAAAATCTCATTCTGTTGTTGGCCATAATGGTGTTTCTGACCCTGGCTGATTGCAGCAAAGAAGAAGCCCCCATGGCTGTTGAGCAACCTGTCCCGGAAAAACCCGCCGATACCCAGTCTGCTGCGGGCGGTTTCAGCGGCACGGTGGTGGAAACCATGAAAGCGGACCGTTACACCTATGTCCAGGTGGATACCGGTGCTGAGAGAATCTGGGCGGCAACCCCCGAATTCCGAGGTAAGAAGGGAGATACGGTGATCGTCCCCGAGGCGTTAGCCATGCAGAACTTTCACAGCAAGACCCTTGAACGCGATTTTGGACTAATCTACTTCGTCGGCGCCATCACCGCGACCGGGGAAGGGTCGCGACACGTACAAGAGGCTCGAACACCCTCCATGCATCCTTCCATGGGCGGCAAGGGCAGCAAGTCCCAACGACACCCAGACGAACGCCCTTTCCCCAAAGTCCCCACTATCGAGAAAGGCGAAGACAAGAACCCCCCACACCGCTCCGTTGACCATCATCAGCGCGAATGTCCCCAAAAAGGTCTTCCACGCGTTCTTGTATCCTCTCCTGTCCAAATACCAAACCGCGACTCCTGGGTACAAGAAGCCGATGGCAGCGGGGACGTAGAAAAAGGCCGGACTAACACTGAAACTGTAACCACCGTGAATTCCACACATCAGGACGAACACAACCACCAGGAGGACCACACCGGCCACCAACCACCTGGTCAACCGGCAACGGCTGGCCCTGATGAAACCGTCGGCGTTGCTGATCAATACCGCGCGCGGCCCGGTGATCGATGAA
>CAYFXH010000052.1:0-27910 GCA_964346905.1 uncultured Desulfobacteraceae bacterium
GTGAGGTCACACAAGCCGCTAGAGGCAACTAAGAACAAAAACGGCCGACCGTTAACACGGCCAGCCGTTTTTATTCTTATGGCGTCCCCAGGGGGATTTCCTTCACTTCGTTCAGGACAAGTTCACTTCCCCGTCGCTGCACTGTGAGGTCACACAAGCCGCTAGAGGCAACTAAGAACAAAAACGGCCGACCGTTAAGACGGCCAGCCGTTTTTATTCTTATGGCGTCCCCAGGGGGATTTGAACCCCCGTCGCCGGCGTGAAAGGCCGGTGTCCTGGACCAGGCTAGACGATGGGGACACTGATTTGGCTAACTAGCTTACTTTTTTGGTTTTGTGTACTTCACTACCTTTGGTTCAGGATCAATTCTCTGTCGTCCCGCCTGGAAGGCGGGATGTCCTGGACCAGGCTAGACGATGGGGACGCTGATTTAGCAAAGAGCATAGCGCAGAGCGCAAAAACAAATAGGCACTGAGCAGTAGGCACTAAGCACTACTCATGAGTCTTGGTGCCTAGTGCTTAGTTCATAGTGCCTAGTCGACTGCTGCTTGCGGGGCGCATAGCGCCAAGCGCATGACTCATCAATAGGCTGTTTACGCTATGCGCCATGCTCTATGCGGAGTTTGGTGGGCCGTGCTGGACTCGAACCAGCGACTCTCTGCTTAAAAGGCAGATACTCTACCAACTGAGTTAACGGCCCAACCTGCCTAAGTGACGAACGATTCCTCCTAGCATTCATCCGGAGCACTGTCAAGAGGATTTTAGCCGATTATGGCTGAGAGCTTCCTCATAGCTACTCGGTTATTTAACATCAGCAAAACAAGGGCTTTTGTCAAGAGGAAAGATCCGGCATGGTTTTTGAATTGTTAACAGTGTGTTATTAAAATGAAGTCTGATGTGGACCCGGGGCTGAATTGGTTGAAATGGTCCAGCAAAATGTTTATAGTGGAAGGTAGTGAGCGTAGGTGCGGTGGTGAATATAGTTTACCATCGCACCCCATTTTACTCTGCAAAAGTTTAGCGAAAGGTGTGTTATGGCTGACGACGAGCACAAGGTGCCGGATCAGAAAGAGCTTGAAAAGGAACTGAGCGAATACCTTTCCAAAAAGTACGGCGCTCGTATCAAGATAGTCTCGCCCCTAATGCTGCCAAAGGCTGCTGAGGAACGGTCGGAAGGGGAGTCCGAATCGGGAAGTGACGCTGTGAATAAAATCCAGTTCGACATGAAGCCTGAGGAACTGGAAGCGTATCTTAACGAATACGTTATCAAGCAGGATGAAGCCAAGGCAATTCTTGCCACCAAGGTCTGCACCCATTTCAACCGAATCAAACACGAGCTCAAGGGCAAAAAAACTCAGGATCCCACCGTGGTTGGTCGGATAAAAAACAATATTATCATGATCGGCCCCACGGGTGTGGGCAAGACCTACATGGTGAAGCTCATTGCCAACAAGCTGGGCGTCCCCTTCGTCAAAGGTGACGCCACCAAGTTCAGCGAGACTGGCTACGTTGGCGGTGACGTGGAGGACCTGGTCCGTGACCTGGTGAACGAAGCCAACGATGATATTGAGTTGGCGCAATACGGCATTATCTATGTTGATGAAATCGATAAGATTGCCTCCAGTCACAATCTCATCGGCCCTGATGTGTCCCGAACAGGAGTGCAACGGGCGCTTCTCAAGCCCATGGAAGAGACCGAAGTTGACCTGAAGGTGCCGCACGATCCCATCTCTCAAATCCAGGCCATTGAACAGTATCGCAAAACGGGAAAGCGGGAAAAACGTACGGTCAACACCCGCAACATCCTCTTTATAGTGAGCGGGGCTTTCAATGGTTTGTCCGAGTTAGTCAAGAAGAGGGTAAAAAAGCAAGGAATCGGGTTTGGCGCGGACCTGGCGAGCAAGGACGACGAAGAGTACTTTCTGAAGCTGGTGAAATCCGAGGACCTCATGCAGTACGGGTACGAGAGTGAATTTGTGGGTCGGCTGCCGGTGGTTTCAGTGTTCGAGGAACTATCTGAAGACGATCTCTATGCTATTCTAAAAAATCCCAAGAACCCGGTGATTAATGCCAAGAAAGCGGATTTCCGCGCATACGGCATTGATATCCGCTTCGAAGACGAGGCCCTTCGGCTGCTCGCTTCCCGGGCTGGTGAAGAGCGGACCGGGGCTCGGGGCTTGGTGAGTGTGCTGGAAAAGGCAGTGCTTGCTTTTGAAAAGAAGCTACCTTCCACCGACATTCGTTTCTTTGTGGTTACTCCCGAGGTGGTAAAAGATCCGCAAGGTATGCTGGAGACTACCCTAGAAGACCCCGACGCCCCTGAACTCGTAGCTCGCTATGAAAAGGCACTTGAGACGGAGAAAGCCGAGGCTACGCAGGCCGTTTTTGCCAAGGAGACCCATTATCGTGAGATCTATGGCGAGGCCTTTACCGAAGAGAGGATTGACCTGATCGTTACCTGGCACTTGCTATCCGGAATCGAGTTGGAAGGTCTTTTTGACGACGTGGTCTCCATGATCGGCGAGGTGAGAAACTTCGAGTCCGAATTTGCGGACAAACAGGAGGTTCAGATCCGCTTCGCCGAGGATGCTGTGGATGAAATTTTGCACAGAGCTGTTACTCAGGGGAAGAGCGCCACCACAATCTGTCACGAGGCCTCTGCAGATTACGACTACGCTTTGAAGCTGATTATGGACAAGACCGGTCAGCAGGAGTTCATCATCACCAGAGAAGCGATTCAGGACCCTGAAGGTTTTATCAACGAAATGATCCGGAGTTCTTACGGCACCGGCCCTTTTTCCATCCCAGGCCCGCGAGATAAATAAGCCTGCTCTTCAACCATATAATATATTAAGAAATATATAAGGCTTGAGATGATTGGCATATCAAAGCTCTACTGCGGCACAGTGGAACCATCTGATGCGCTTCGCTACGGGCGTCAGTCAAAAGACTTGCCCTCGCACCTTCTGCAGTTTTCCAGCGACAAGAAACCGGTTGTGGTCTGGAATGTCACCCGCCGATGTAACCTGAAGTGCGTGCACTGCTACGCTCACGCCACCGGTGAGGCCGCACAGGACGAACTCACCACCGAAGAAGGAAAGCAGCTACTGGATGACCTCGCCCAGTTCGGCGTGCCGGTGGTGCTGTTCTCCGGCGGTGAGCCGCTGGTGCGGCAAGACCTCGTTAAGCTGGCCGATTACGCCGTTAAGCTCGGTATGCGGGCGGTTATTTCCACAAACGGCACGTTAATTACCCGGTCAACTGCCGAGGCCCTCAAGGAAGTCGGGCTCTCTTATGTGGGCATCAGCCTGGACGGCATGCGAGAGGTCAACGACCGGTTTCGTGGGGTTAGAGGCGCTTTTGATCGGGCCATGGCCGGGATTGAGCACTGCCAACGGGTGGGCATCAAGGTGGGTTTACGTTTTACCATCAACCGGATGAATGCTGACGAGATTCCCGCTATTTTTGACCTGCTGGAGGAGCGCGATATTCCGCGGGTGTGCTTTTATCATCTGGTCTACGCGGGACGAGGGAGCGACCTGGTCAAAGAAGACCTCAGCCACGAAGAAACTCGTCAAGTGGTGGACTTGATCATCGACCGCACCAAATCGTTACACGAGCGGGGAAAACCGAAGGAAGTGCTCACAGTGGACAACCATGCTGATGGGCCGTATGTGTATTTGCGCATGCTCGAAGAGGGTTCGCCTCGAGCCCAGGAAGTACTTGAACTGCTGAAGATGAACGAGGGAAATAGTTCGGGTCGTGGCATCGGTTGTGTGAGCTGGGATGGCGAGGTACACGCTGACCAGTTCTGGCGGCACCACTCCTTTGGGAACGTGCGCGAGCGCGCATTCAGCGAGATTTGGACCGATGTGTCCGATCCACTTATGGCTCGACTCAAGGACAAAAAGCTTTACGTGAAGGGTCGTTGCGCCGGTTGTCGCTGGCTGGACGTGTGCGCTGGTAATTTTCGGGTTCGCCCGGAGGCGGTCACCGGCGATCTGTGGGCGGCGGATCCTGCTTGCTATCTCACCGACGAAGAGATAGCCCAGACGATTTAGGGATTTGGGATTTCGGATTTGGGATTTGGGATTTCGCATTGTGGATTTAGGGATTAAAGACTTTCATACTTGAACCCCTCAGCTAATCACTTCCCCATTTTCTTTATTTAGCTTTTCTCTTTATTTAGCTTTTCTTATGATCACTATTCGCAACTGATGAGTGCCAATGAGACGCATTTTGTGCTAAAACTTTAGGCGCTTTAGGCATATTAGTACACATAGCTCATCTTAGGCATTTATAAGGAGCACATATGTTTTTCCCCAAGTACAGACCACGCAGGTTGCGACGTGACGAAACAGTACGGAGAATGGTGCGTGAAACAAGCCTCACTGCCAATGACTTCATGTATCCTCTTTTTGTGGTCCCCGGCAAGGGTGTACGCAATCCGGTATCGTCCATGCCCGGCGTTTTCCAATTATCCGTGGATGAACTGGTGAAGGAGGCGATTGAGGTGAGGGATTTGGGTATTCCTTCGATCCTGCTCTTCGGTATTCCGGAAACCAAGGATGAGATGGGTTCTGGGGCATATGCACGCGATGGTATTGTCCAACAAGCCTTACAGGAGTTGCAGGAAAAGGTCAACGACCTGCTGCTGGTCACTGATGTTTGCCTGTGTGAATACACCAGCCACGGGCACTGCGGGGTGATCAAGGAAGGGGACGTGGACAACGACGCCACCTTAGATCTACTGGCGCGCACAGCCCTGTCCCACGCCAAGGCCGGAGCGGACATGGTGGCCCCGTCGGATATGATGGATGGCCGAGTGGGGGCCATACGTGAGAACCTGGATGAGCATGGATTCTCCCATCTTCCCATCATGGCCTATGCAGCAAAATACGCTTCCAGCTTTTACGGGCCGTTTCGAGATGCCGCCCATTCTACGCCGCAATTTGGGGATCGGCGTTCCTATCAGATGGACCCCGCAAACAGTAAAGAGGCCATCCGGGAGATCGGCCTGGATATCGAGGAGGGTGCCGATATCATCATGGTCAAGCCGGCCCTTGCCTATCTAGATGTGATTCGGCGGGCCAGCGAGGAGTTCGATCTGCCCCTGGCGGCCTACAACGTGAGCGGTGAGTACTCAATGATCAAGGCGGCGGCAGAAAAGGGCTGGTTGGACGGGCAACGGGTGATGATGGAAGTGCTTACAGCCATTAAACGTGCCGGAGCGGATATTATCATCACCTACTTTGCCAAAGAAGCGGTTCGGGAGTTGGAAAAGGTATGACTCGGTAGGTTATAATCATTTCTGCGGTCTCTCGCCCGCTCCTCCTTCGGCAGGCTCAGGGTCGCTAGAGCCCTCAGAGGGCTCAGAGAAAAAAGTAGTGGATACACTCTGATCGCTTAAAAACTCCCGCGGACGCGGGAGGTCCCGATAAAGCTTTATCGGGACAAAAGGGGAGCACTTGCTGGTTAGAATAAGCTCGCTTATTCTAACCAGCAAAGACTCCCCGTTTTAAACTTTTAAGCGATCCTTCAGTGCTATAACACATTGCCCCCATTGGTCTTGGTATGTTAGAGCTCTCTGAGTTCTCTGCGAGCTCTGTGAGAGATACGATATTAGGAGGACGGAAAGAACACGATCATGCATCCACATCATCAGGCGAAACATCCAAAAGAAAGTGGCGGAATAGGAGAACCCAGGTTGATTGCCTGGGAGTTAACTCGTACCTGCAACCTGAGCTGTGTCCACTGTCGTGCAGCCTCTCTTGATAAACCCTATCCCAATGAGTTCACCACAGAAGAATGTTTGCAGTTTTTGGATGAGGTGGCCGATTTCGCCAGCCCCATCATGATACTCACTGGAGGTGAGCCACTGCTGCGGCCCGATATTTACGAGATTGCCGCCTATGGTGGCAAGAAGGGTCTGCGCATGGTTTTAGCCACCAATGGGCTTCTCGTCGATGCAGAGACGGGGCACCGCATGAAGGAGGCCTCTATTCAGCGGGTGAGCATCAGCCTTGATGGGGCCACACCCCAAAGCCATGACCAATTTCGCAAGGTGGAGGGGGCCTTTGCGGGTGCACTGCGCGGCATCGATTTTCTCAGCAAAGCGGGCATGGACTTTCAGATTAACACCACCATAACCAGGGACAACCTCCACGAGCTTCCTGACATCCAGAAGCTGGCCATTGATCTCGGTGCGGTGGCGCATCATATATTTCTCCTGGTTCCAACTGGGCGGGGCAAAGATTTCAAGGAGCAGGAGATTGCGGCGGAGGATTATGAGAAGACGCTCCACTGGTTTTATGAACAGCACCAGCAGGTGCCGCTGCAGTTGAAAGCCACCTGTGCGCCTCACTACTACCGTATCCTGAGGCAGCGGGCCAAGGAGGACGGCCTGGAGGTCACGGTGAAGACCCACGGCATGGATGCCGTCACCCGGGGCTGTCTGGGAGGGACCGCTTTCTTGTTCATATCCCACGTGGGGCAAGTTCAGCCCTGCGGCTATTTAGAAGTTGACTGCGGGAATGTTCGGCAGGCGCCGCTTCAGGAAATCTGGCGGGATTCAGAGGTGCTGAACAATCTCCGCAATTTTGATGTTTATAAGGGAAAGTGTGCGGTATGTGAATATCGTCGAGTTTGCGGCGGCTGTCGAGCCCGGGCATTTGAGGCGAGTGGGGATTACCTGGAAGAGGAACCCCTGTGCACGTATGTGCCCAGAGCGGCTTGCCGCTGAGGCACGGGAAAGAGGGATTTTGGATTTTGGATTTCGGATTTGAGAAGGCATAGAGCATAAGAGAAGTCAGAGGTCAGAGGACAGGGGGCAGCGGCCAGCGGGCAGCAGGCAGAAGTAAGATTTTAGATTTCAGATTTTAGATTGTAGATTTTTAAATTCGAAATTCGAAATTATTAAGGTTGGCTACTGGATTCTCTGAATCTAGATGTGAGATGTAGCAGGATAGTGAATGCGGAATAAAGTGAAAGGGAAAAATGAGAACAATGCGCTGCTTGACGATATGGATCGCATGATTCTCAATGAAATCCAATCTCATTTCCCCATAGATACAAGGCCCTATCGGGTGTTGGCCGAGAAACTGGGGTTTTCTGAAGAAGAGGTCTTGGAGCGGGTACAAGACCTGAAAGACAGAGAGATTATCCGGAGAATCGGAGCCAACTGCAATTCAAGAAAGCTGGGATACACCAGCACGCTCTGTGCGGCTCGGGTCCCGACCCGCCAGATGGAGCGATTTGTGGAGGTGGTCAATGGTTATACAGGGATAACTCACAACTATCGCCGCAATCACACCTACAATATTTGGTTCACCCTCATTGCCCCTTCCGAGGACGAAATAGACCGCATCCTGGAGGAGATATCTGAGTTGACCGAAGTGAGAGAAATAATGAGTCTTCCAGCAGAGCGGCTGTTCAAAATCCAGGTGGATTTTGAACTATAGACCGGGGACTAGGGAAGGTTTTTGATAATTGCTATGCGATGAGTGATCTGCGCTGTGAACACCGCAACCGGACTCCACTAAAATCTCAGATCTCATACCTCACATCATTCATATCTTTGGTGCTTCGGATTTAAGATTTCTGGTCTGTGCTGTGGATTGTGAATTGGGAAGTTCTGCTTACGGAAGGTGGTTATTTGTCAGCACCGTCACCCTGATACTCTGCCTTATACAGTACCACTCGCTCTTGCCTGCCCTTGATGGCCATTGGGGGAAGAGGTAAGAGTCCCTTCAGCCCAGGAATCGAGTCTAGACAGCCCTCGAGTTCAGAAGCTGTGGCCTCACTTACGACGATTTCCCCAGGCCCCGCCAGATCCTGCAGCCGTTTGGCCAGGTTTACCGCATCTCCGATATAGGTATAGGCAAGCTGCTCTTCAGTGCCGATGCTGCAAGCCGTAGCCATCCCCGTGCATACGCCTATATGGATGCTGATTTCTGGTAGCTCAAAGCGACGCAGTTCGCGGCGAATGTCATCCATTTTCCCCTGAATCTGGACGGCGGCTCCCAACGCATGACAGGCAGTTTCCTGGCTGGTCTTGGCGTCGCTGAAAACCATCATAATTCCATCACCCATGAATTTGTCCAGAATACCCCCGTGCTCCTTCATCACGCGTTCAAGGGCAGAGTAGAAGGTGTTGATAATAAAGACCAGACTCTTTTGATCAAGTTTTTCTGAAAGTCCGGTAAAATCACTGATATCAGCAAAGAGGATTGATACTACTTTGGTTTGGCCTGCGCGTGCTGGCAATTCGTCACCGGACATAATGCGGTCTACTACCTGTTTGGAGACAAACCGGGAGAGCATGGTCCGCTTGTATTCTTCGCCCAAAAGATTTTTCTTGAGGTCAAGGACGTATTTCTTATATGCAATAAGCTGATTACGGCGCTCCTCGGCGCGGGCGAGTGTTTCTTCAAAGGTGCTCAAGTCGAAGGGCTTTCTGAGAAAATCACAGACACTTAATTTAAGCGCGTCAATGGCATTTCCCAAGGTACCATAAGCGGAGATGATGATGGGGACCACATCCTCACAACGCTTCCTTACCTCAGCGATCAGGGTAATTCCATCCATGCCAGGAAGCCTCAGGTCCGAGATCACCAGATCGACCTGATCATCGCCCAGTTTTTCCAGCCCCTTCTCTGCAGACAGCGCGGCGATAACATCATGGCCGCGATGCTTCAGGAGATTGCTCAGGGTGAAGAGCATGGATTTCTCGTCTTCAACCAGCAACACCTTCATCAAGGCCGTCCTCCAGATCCTATCTAATTATTGAGTATGTCCGGGTAGAATGAAAACATCCTGTGATCGCGCTCAGGGCAGCTTAAAGCACAACCCGTGCCAACTGCCGAGAACCAGAAATAATTCGATTAAACTATTGATATTTATTGTTTTATTGAATTAAGAGAAGATGTGTCGTTGGCTGTGGTTTCTTCGAAAATATGCAGCACCAAATGACGACCGGATTCGCATAAGTCTCGGTGGCGAAACAAAAAAAATACAGGTGTTGGTTGGTGATGTAAAAACATCATTGGCGAAATCGCCAAACGCCCACTGCATCAGGGTTTAGGCCATTTGGCAACTATTTTTTTGTGGCGGAGGAGAGGTCGGAAGTCAGAGGTCAGATTTTAGATTTTAGATTGTAGATTGTAGATTGCGGATTGCGGATTTGGGATTGCGGATTTGAGAAAGCATGGAGCATGGGGCATAGAGCAGAGGGCAGCGGGCAGCGGGCAGAAGGCAGAAGGCAGAAGGCAGAGGGCAGAAGGCAGAGGGCAGAAGGCAGAAGGCAGAGGGCAGATTTTTAAATTCGAAATTCGAAATTCGAAATTATTAATTCTCACCCCTGACCCCTGATACCTGAATGACACCTGCACCCTGTACCCAAATTACTGGCTACTGGCTACTGACTACTGGATCCTTTGATTGCAGATTGCAGATTTAAGATTGTACATTGCAGATTGTAGATTGGGGATTGTGGATTTGGGATTGCGGATTTGAGAAAGCATAGCGCACAGAGCATAGCGCATAGCGCACAGGGTAGATTGGAGACAGGCATAACCGGCGAAACTGACTAAAACCGGCTAAATTGCCTAGCGAATGCCGTACTTCTTCAACCGATAGAGCAGGGTGTTTCTGGTGATTCCCAATAGTTTGGCTGTTTGCACCTGGTTCTTATTGGTTTGTTTGTAGGCGGTTTTGATGATCTGTTTAATCACATCATCAAGGCAGATTCCAGAGGAGGGAATCTGTGATGGCGGGAAATCCTGAGGCTCTTTTCCACGCTTGGCCTGGGCAGCGGAAGGAGTTGATGGCGTGAGGAAATTCAGATGTTCCCCTTTCACCTCAGTGGCATCTTCCAAGAGGGTTACGCGCTCGATGGCGTTTTTCAGTTCGCGAACGTTGCCCTTCCAGGGATGGTTCGTCAAGATTTCTGCTGCTTCCTTGGAGATCTTTTGAAATTTCTTGCCATATTTCTTGTTGAAAATTTCAAGAAAATAGTTAACCAGAAGCAGAATGTCTTCCTGGCGTTCGCGTAACGGTGTGATGTCAATGGCAATGGTGGCCAACCGGAAGTAGAGGTCCTGGCGAAACTTGCCGGTTTCAATTAATTTTTCCAGCGGTTGGTTGGTGGCGGCGATGACGCGGACATCTGCTTTCTTTGGCTGTGAGTCGCCAACGGGATAAAATTCATTCTCTTCCAGAACCCTGAGGAGCTTGGCCTGAACATCCAGTGGGAGGTCAGCCACCTCGTCAAGGAGGAGAGTCCCACTATGGGCTTCCTCAAAAAAGCCCTTCTTCCCTTTGGTATGGGCACCAGTAAAGGCGCCTCGCTTGTAGCCGAACAGCTCACTCTCCACCACCTCTTTATTTATGGCGGCACAATTGACCGCCACAAAGGGGCCGGAGGCCCTCGGGCTGTTGAAATGGATGGCCCTTGCAAACAACTCCTTACCTACTCCACTCTCCCCGCCTATGTAAACATTGGCGTCCGGACTCCTGGCAATTCTTTTGGCCATGGAGAGGGCCTGCAAAAACTCGGGGCTCTTGCCGATAAGGTTATCGATATTGTATTCCTTGGCAAGGGCCTGTCGTAGCGCGGCAATTTCTTGCTTATAGCGCAACCGTTCCAAAGCCTTACCAATGGCAATTTGCAACTCGTCCATGTCAATAGGCTTGGTGAGGTAATCCACGGCCCCTTGATTGATGGCCTGGACAACTGTTTTTATTTCACCATAGGCGGTAACCATGATCACCGCGATGTAGTCGTCAATCTCCCTTATCTTGTCGAGCGTTTCCAGGCCATCGACACCGGGCATGGAGATGTCCAGCAAGACCACATCCGGAGGCGCATCCGTTATCTTACGAATGGCAGCCTCGCTGTTGGCGGCCTCGCTCACTTCATAATCCTTCTTCAGGGCTCCCTTTAGGGAGTTGCGAAAGGAGGCCTCGTCATCCACGATGAGGATCTTATATAGGAAGTCCTTCATAGGTTCCACCACAGGCTATGGGTTGTCGGCGTGAACTGTAAAAGGGAGCCTAACCGTTTCATCCATGGAGCAGGCTACCCTCGCCGTCCGACTCTGGACCCGTTTCTCCGCTCCAGTGAGTGCAAATTTCCTGGTGTTATACACGGTTTTGCGATTCTGCGCGAGTTGTTTTTGAATTCAGTGGGCCTGAGTCAGCCTGGATTCCTTCCTTATTTCTATTGCTCGATGGTCTTAAAGAGGATCCGAAAAACAGTTCCCTGGTTCTCTTTACTGGATACCTGGATGGCTGCTTGATTCTTGTCCAGTATTTGGCGAGCGATTGCCAAGCCGAGTCCGGTTCCATCTGGCTTGTTCGTAAAGAAGGGATCAAAGATTTTGGCGAGATTATCCTGGCCAATTCCCATCCCAGTGTCGCTCACGAGCAATTCTACCCTCCGGCTGCCCGGATTCAGCTGCGTGGTGATGGTGAGATCACCACCATCGGGCATGGCCTCCATGGCATTGATAACAAGGTTAATGACCACTTGAGAAATCTGTGCCGGGTCAATGAGCACGAGCGGCAGAGAGTCGTCGAGCTCGAAATGGATTCTCAGATCGTCCTGGCGCAGCTGTACACGGGTGAGCTCGTGTGCGCTTAACACCACCTCATTGATATTGGTCTCCACAAGGTGGGCCGGCTTGGGCTTAGAAAACTCCAGGATCTCTGAGATGATTCGCTCGATCTTTTTGACTTCTTTCTGGATGTCCAGCATATAGACCTGATGTTCTTGGTCAAGGGCTAGATCCCGGAGGAGAATCTGAGTGTTGAGATTAATTGTGGCCATGGGGTTCCGGATTTCGTGAGCGATGCCGGCGGCAAGGGTGCCCAGAGAAGCCATTTTGTCTGCCTGCACCAGCTGCCTTTCCATTTTTATCTTGTCAGTTACGTCGATACCATAGTTGATGATCAGGGAAAGATTACCAGAAGCGTCAAAGATCGGGTAGGTATACTCCTCCAACGTTCTGTTAACCATCGGGTTGGTGCTCAGTCGGTGAGAGGGCTTACCGGTGCGGATGGTCTCGGACACCGGGCAATTGGAACAGGGTTCATTGAGTTTGCGAAATGCCTCATAACATTTCTTGCCGAGGAGCCGAGGAATCTTTTCACCGAAAAGAGAAGCGGTCGCTTTGTTGACCATGATGATGTTGTGGTCCAGGTCCGTGATGGTCAGCGGCGACATAATACCATCAAAGACTGCCATCAATCTTTTCTTACTTTCAATGATGGCCTGTTCCAGGTGTTTTTGGCGAAGCTCTTTTTCTTTTCGCCGAGTAATATCGCGCACCACGCTCATGAGGTACTTTTCGCCTTTGAGTCTCAAAATAGAGGTGTTGACCTCCACAGGCACCTGGCCGCGATCATTGCGCACCATGGTTTCCTCGCGATGTTGGCTGGGTTCGCCTTCTCTGTCCTCCTCCTCCTCCTGAGCCAAACTGTCGTCTTGATGGACGAGATCCGCCATGGTGAGATGCAATAATTCATCCCGGGTGTAGCCAAGCATCTCACAGGCCCTGGAGTTGACGTCCACAATGTGACCGTCGAAGGTCTCCAGGAAAACGGCATCATTGGCGCCCTCTACCAGGGTTCGATACCGTTCCTCCGAATCTTTTAATGCCTGTTCTGTCTGTTTTCGCTGGGTGACGTCCTCCAAAATTGCCTGAAGTGCCGGTTGCCCATCGTAGGAGATCATTCCCATTGTGACCCGGATGTCAATGATGGCGTCGTCACTTGCCAGACCGCGAAATTCAAGGATTTGCTCCGGTTGCCCCGAACGGTGGTCGTCCAGATTCTCGATGACATCGTCGAATGCTTGGCGGTCCCCTGGATGGAGCAATTCCGTGAAAGCACGACCTAGAAGCGAGGATGGCTGGGGGTAGCTAAACATGGTGGCCATTACGTTGTTGCAATAGCGAATTACACCCTGACCGTCTACGATGCTAATAGGATAGAGGTTGCCCTCCACCAAAGAGCGATACTTGTCTTCGGAGCGAATGAGCGCCTCCTGCAGCTCACGCCGCTCTTCTTCGATTTCAAGTGCTTTGGCGAGCATAGAGAATACCGCCAGCTCATGAGGGAGCACCTTGTGGTCACCGCTGAAGGCGACCAAGAAGGAGCCACAGCAGAGGCCATTTACCAGAAGTGGTTTGCCCATGCACGTCTGCATCTTATGGCGACCCACCAGATAATCACTCTGAAGATCAACGTCTTCACTGAGGTTTTCGAAGACTTCCGGGTGGTCAGCGGAACTCTGCATGATTTTGCTGAGCAGAGGGCCTACCTGGGCCTTGTCGCCTTTTTCTTCATCCACCCGACCATTGGCATGGGCCAGGGTCAGCGACGGTTCACTGCCGCCCTTTTCGGCTCGGAAGTAGAGAGAGCAGGAAGCGGACAGCAGGTTACTGGCTTCTAGGACAACCTTGCGAATATTGGCGTTGTGGTCGGTATCAAAGCTAAAAAAAAGCTGGTTCAGTGAGCTGGTTCGTTTTTCCAATCGCTTCTGATGGGTAATGTCGAAAAGAATGCCGCTAATATGGTCAATGTTGCCGTCCTCATCGAAAATCGCCTGGCCTCTCGCTTGAATCCACCGGTGTTTGCCCTCACGGCTACGGACCAAGTATTCCCGCACCAGACTGCCCCCCTGCTCCGAGACTGACTGGAGCAAATCGGTTGCAAGGGAACAGGTCTCGTCGCCACATAGTGACGACCAGAGGTCGGGCTCCATGTCAAAAGCCTCTGGAGGGTATCCGGTCAACTCTTTGATTTTGTCATCGACGAATTGGCTGCTGCCATCGGCAAAGACGGTGAAAACCACTCCCGGAATATTTTCCAGGAGGCCTCGAAAATGTTTCTCGGAATGCTGAATTGTTTGGAGCTGCTGGCGTTCTCGCAAGGCCCGCTTCAGTTTGGCCTCGAACTCTTCGTTGCTGAAAGGTTTCTGGATAAAGTCGATGGCACCAGCCGCTAGCACGTCATCATAGGAGTAATGCATGTTGAAGGCGGTCATCAGGATGACATCAGTCTTTGGGAAGTGCTCTTTGATAAATTCAGTGAGCTGGAGTCCATCCATCCCCGGCATGGCGATGTCACTGATTACGAGGGAAAAAGGCTCCTGTGCAAGGATATCTTTTGCTTCGGAGGGTTTGGAAGCGGTGGCCGCCTCGAGGCCGATGTTTTGGATTATTTGGGCGCAGAGACCACGAACCTCCGCAACATCGTCAACTACTAGGATTTTTCCTGGAGGTAATTCGGACTTTAGCCAAGGTACCGGTACGGTTTCACTCATGGCTGCCCCGAGCCTTTTAGAGTTAGCCGAAATCACACTGTTAGAGTGGGATACACTGTAGCATCATTGAGAAAAGATTTCAATTGGACTTCCAAGGGGAGACAACTCATCACTTCTCTCCGTTGTTCCTGGGTTCGGGATCAGGAGATTCACCCTTTTTCCGAGGAACAGCCCTGACAAGGCACAGCAAGAAGAAAGCAGCCACGAATGTTTTCACTGTCAGAACAAAAATATTGTCTCCAGACCAGACGAACAGAACAGGAACAATAATCACTCCCAGGAGTATCAAGAGGATGGTAACAATGTTTTCTTTGCGACTATTCATATTTGCATAGGGCATAGGGCATGGGGCATGGAGCGTAGAGGTAGATTGTTGATTGTAGATTTTAGATTGCAGATTTGAGTTATTAGATGCTCGATAACGATTTACCATTCACTGCTCACTGCTTACCGCTCACCCCTCACCCCTTACCGTTTACTCCCCGCTCTATGCCAATTTCCTGGATTCTGAATTCTTTTGTTACTGTCTAGTTGAGACAAGGGTATATGTGATTCACAGAGGATGTCAAATGGGAAGGGGTTTCATTGACAACCACACTTTGCTATGCTAGATACAATCGCTATTCGCCGGACGGTGGTGTCCAAATTATAACGATAGGGCGACTAGCTCAGTGGATAGAGCGTTGGTCTCCGGAACCAAAGGTCCCGGGTTCGATCCCCGGGTCGCCCTCCATGTAATATCAGGGACTTATCCTTAATTGGACAAGTCCTTTTTTCGTGTCGCATATTGTGTCCCCAACACTATACTGAACAACGTCCAGTAGATAGCTCGCACATTAGACACTGCGCTGCGGGCAATTAGCCATTGGACAGTTCGAAAGAATTCTTCACCCAAAGCCTCAATCGCCCCCCCCAGGCGGTTTGGACCAGGTGCCGGAAGGAGGTCTTCTATACGCACACCATTTTTATATACCGAGTAGACAAGTTCATACAATGCAAGGGAGCATGTATAGCAAACAGCGCGGGAGCAAACGTTGACAGGGGACCATACGTTGTGGCAGGTTGAAAAGCAGCAGAGTGCAAATGAAGGACTTCAAGAGAAACCTGCCGACAGGATCGAGCTGGGGTTTACATTCTTCATAAAGATCACATCAATGTCCCCTTTCTGTTCTAGTAAGAATGCGATAGACTTAAATTGACAACTTTAGATTGGCCAACCGCTAAAATAGTCAGGCTATTTGGACGATAAGGAAAAAGGGCTATGAAGGTTATGTCATTTTTCGAAGATCACGGGGATGTTGAGGCGGAGTTAGAGCGTATTTACAAGTTTCGAAAGGAAGTCAGACACGTGGAGCGGGAGTATCTTGAACTAAGGATACTCTTGCGTGATGCTGAGGCCGCCCTCAGGGCTGATCCCGAGGACGGAGAGAAGCGTATGAAGGTGCATCACTACACAAGAAGGCTGGAAGATCTTGAGAGGCAGAATCCCTGGATCTCCTCGGGCAATGCACGGGAAATAGGTCTCTGGGCTCCCCCGGCCGGATAAGCAACGGTAGGTGGCCGGACCAAGCTAATATTAGAGGCGAAAGGCGCAGGGCATAGAGCATAGAGCATGGAGCATGGAGCAGAAGGCAGAGGACAGAGGACAGAGGACAGAGGGCGGAGGGCAGTGTGTAAATTTCGGATTTCGGATTTCGGATTGCAGAAGACATAGGGCAGAGGGCAGAAGGCAGAGGGCAGATTTCGGATTGGGGCTGAGAACGGGTATTTCTGGAACAATACTATAGAGACTTCAATGTGATACTTTGGCCCGACCACGACACACAGCTTATTAGTGAAGTGATTTCAGACCATATCTACCTAGGGTAAAGACCACAGAGAGTGAGAGTCGGACAAGTAGAAAACATCCACTATGGCGAAAATCATTCAGTTTCCCTTAGAAGAAAAAAGAGAATGGCAACGAGTCGAAAAAAGGCTTAAAGCTTTGCTCCAGGAAGCGCAGGCACCTGAAGAAGTAATACAGCAGGTTTTACCTTGGTTTGAAGGAGTGTGGTTTAAATACAGGGAAAAATTTCGAGTGGAACTTGCATTTAAGCTTGAAAACGTTCCGAGCTCTGCTAGTGAATCCTATAAAGAGGTAATTGAGACTGCCGTTCAAGAGACCATATTTCAGATGCGTGAAGTTTCCTACGAAATGTTTGGAGAGTTGATAGCGATGAAAATTAGACTGGAGATTCTCAAATACAAGCATGGTCTCTAACAAGATTGAGGAATCGTTGACCTAGAACTACAAGTTGTGCCAGACTAGATTCCAGCCCAACTGTAAATTAGGGGATGTGACCTCCATTTCCCTTCCTCTCCCTCATGGCCGGCTTAATCCTTAACAATTGGATCGCCTGCGATGCCCTTACAATGGAGATACTCCAGAAACAGTGCCATAATCTGCTTTGGTGAATAGAGGAAATCTGCTAATTCTTCTATGCGAAGCGATTTAGCCTTGTCTTCTGGTCCGAATCGGTGGTAAGACCTTGTGAATCAATCTGGGGCTCAATCATACGGTACAATGCTTCTTGCAGGTCTCTTATGACCATTACTCTGCTTGGTTTTCGCACGTATTCTCCCCCCGTTTTTGGCTCGGTGGTCGGATTAAGCTAATGTTATAGGCAAATGGCACAGGGGGCAAGGCGCAGGGTATAGAGCATAGAGCATAGAGCAGAGCGCATGGCGCATAGCGCATAGCGTGAATGGCTCAGGAGCCGTTTCAACTTCGAGAGCCGGGGGTTTGTTATCTGGTCAATTTTGGCCCCAGACCATATGTGGGCTGAAAATGGGTATTTCTGGGAACGATACTATAGAAACTTCCATATAATATGGCCCGGCCATGACGTGCCGGCACTATACCTGTCGTTGGGTCAGCAAAAATACTTCTGCTCAACGAATCGAATGCGTTGGATGCTTCGCAGCCGGTTTTGGTTGGCTATCTGCTAGGAAAGATTGTTTGGATAGCAGGGGTGTCTCCGGTCTCGTCATTGCATTGTCCTTGTACCTGATTTATCCTTTAGACTCTATTAGATCACTTTCATCCACAAGATATTTCGTGTGAGTCCATTTAGGTAATTTGGCAGTTTCTTTTTTCCATTGAAGAACATCTTCCGTTTTCACCAGGTCTTGACGCAAGGGTTGAAACCCCATCTTCTTGAGAGCGTTACCCTTAACGTGTCTACTTTTCTTTAAGATCAAAAAATCCCCATTGATTTCACAGGGGCCAACATATAGTTCGTGATCAAAAGGATTTCCCAAATACGGGTTTTCAAAGAAGGTTCTCAAAATTTTTCCCTTTTCATCAATGTCAATTCTCAGCAATCCGCACTTATAACTTCCCTTTTTTAGTTTTTTCTTTTTCATAATCCCCCCTTTATCTCCCGTACCTTGATGCCATCCAGGCTTGAATTCTCGCAATCTTTTTGTGTGTTCTCTTGGCTGCTGTCTTACGCTTTAGGTTGCGCCGCTATTTTCGATTGAGCAACTGGGCGCATGCTTGGGGTTAGGTCTTGCATTATACGCTTCTGCTGCAAAGGAATGCCACCACGAACCACTAACGATTCCAGTCAACTTATAATTCAAAACCTGACTCCGCAATAGAAAAGTTATAATTTTATGATCGCTGCTCTATCACGGCTACGGTGGCAAAATGGTGGTTTTTCGTATTTACATGAAACGGCCTTACCCTCTATTCTGAAAATAAGGAAAATTCCCGCTCTGATACCTCCGCGAGAGCTCCTTTCTCTGGCTTGCATTGCACAGCGAAGACTCCAACTCTCCTTCTTGAAATGCACTCAGGAGTAGTGCCATGAAGAACCACTTACTTCCATATCTTACAGTTTTTGTCTTGTTAGTTGGGTGTGCTGCCTTCAAACCCGCGAAGAAAGAGGTAGTGGGAAACACATTCTATTGCTCGTCCCCAAAGTTGGAAGTGGAGGTCTCCCAACCGCTGCAGTTTGTAGGTGAGAAACCGATGCGACAGGATTTTGAAGGCAGAGACTATCAGCGACCCGGCACAGCGTATCATAGATATTTCATTTTTCGTGGTCCGGACAATCTATTCGCAATAACAGTTATCAAACTTCCAAGGGATTGGCAGTATATGCCCCCCTCCTTTGAAGACGTTAAGAATAAATTAGACTCTGGCAAACAAAAGTTGGGTGGCTACGAATATCACTACGTTACCTTGAAAAACGGTCCCTATATCCAGAGAATGTTCATTAGAAATGCATACGCTGACACTGTGCGGATACAGTTTTTGTACTTGGAGAAAGAAAAGTTAGAGTTGCTATCTGAGAAAGAACAACTAAGAGAATTCAACAAAAACTGTGAAGCTGCCTTCACCGTGAAGTAGTCTTGTTTTCATGTTCCCAAGAATACTGGGGAGTTACTGACTCGGCCCCTCCTGACCGTTGCTGGTCTGGCCGGTGGGGGCTTTGTTTTTTCCTGCATTTTCTCCTTTGCCGTCTACTGACAGACCAGTGGTTGTTCCTCACATGTTTGCATTTCCCGGTTTCGAAGTATTACCTTGGTTGGTTACAATTGGCATTTATTTTCCCTTATTCTTTCAACGATTTCCTTGTGTAGCTCTAAGTAAGTGTTCGCAACAAAAAGAAAAATTGCTTGTCCACATACATTGGCACGATTATTTCAATAGATCTATGCAATCGTGATCATACGGCTTGGGAGGACAGCAAATGGGCAATCGTCATTTCGCCAGAGCTAAGATTAAATGGCCGGTTTTGATTAGTACCGAGGAACGCTCCGCAGATGGAGTGACCCTCAATCTCAGTCCCAACGGAGCGTACATCGGATGCGCAAAGCCACTTCGACTTAACGAAGTCTTCGATGTGAGTATTGACGTCCCGGATTCGGACTGTTGTATAGAAGCCAGAGTTGAAGTGGTGTTTTCCAATATCCATGGACCTGATGACGATATTTCGCCTCGTGGTATGGGCGTTCGCTTTCTGAATATTACGAGCAAAGACCGACAGATTATAGCCAAAGAAATTCTCCAACACCTGCAATCGGGCATGGAGGATATAGATTCAAGAAAGCTGCAGACTCTGGAAACCCTCATCATTGATCCGGATGAAACTGGTACAGAGGTGGCATGAGCGGGCAGACTGGCGCACGGTAGGTCGCTTGGCTTCCAGACTTCGCACCTGGACGATGGTATGCACGGAATGTCCGTCTACGAATCAGGGTCAACCGATTTTGCCCAGAACGCTGCGGAGCTTCGCCTCCGCTTCCTGACTGGCTCAGCATAGTGGATTTCCCCATGAACACAACCAGACTCTCCCGTGGTAAATTGCCTGTTGGATAGGCGGCTGCCTTTTGCCAATATCCCCTTAGCCCCCACTGGCTGACAGAGTCAGTGGGGTTTTCTCCGCCAACCAACCAGGCCCCAACTTTTTCACAGTATCTTCCCAAGAGCCTAGAAGCCCCGAAATTGGATGGCCGTCGTCATGGGAATATTTGTCTTGTTCACCTCTTGCGCACAACGAGAAAGCGCACGTACAAGACATTTCTTGCACAGGACAACATCCTCAGCGTTACTGTTCTTGGCAAACACGGTTAGCACCATATCCTTCCACTGTATGTCCCGTGTGATGCTTACTTTTCCGTAAAGCAAACCAGTCTGAAAAACTTCTTCGGTAAATTCCCATTGCTCTTCACATAGATAGCATGATGTCATACTGCACCTGATTCCTCATTTGCTCTGTGGCGGTTACTTGGGCTATGGCTGGGGCAGCAGAGATACCGCTGGCCAGTGATATGCTGAACGATGCACTGCACTTATCGAAAGAGAGTTCTATGGACCCCTGCTCCATATGCGCCAAGCGGTTGAGAAAGAGACCATTTCAGGTTCTGAAGGAGCAAGCTCAGATGCGGGATTAAACTCACTCCAAATTTTCATTTTGGCGTCTCCAGCCCTCCATCCCGGCCAGGTGCTGAACAGAGATTGTCCCATCAATTTCGCGGAGAGTATTGAGTAGCCCGCAGCACTCTTAGGGTTGGACGACTAATGTCGGTGAAATCACCATCAACTACAAGAGCATCCAACAGGTGCAATTTCCCATCATCTACCTTGTACAGCAGTACGCTGGAGTTATCAGCACCACGGCTCTGCACTACAACGAAAGATGTGGGATTCAACACACTGACAGTGGTTGCTTTTTGCTTCTCAGCCAAAAGTGGATCAGCCGAGAGAAACAGTACCGCGACGGTAAACATAACAAGAACTATCAGCTTTCTCATGGTTCATTCCTCCTTGTATGTCTTTAGTATAGCAGATGTAGCTCGGCAGAGGTCGGGTGGGAGAATGGTTATTTTTCCCACATTCATCTGTGTTTCGCAGAACATAGGGGAGCTTCGGCTCCGCTTTTTTGCTCCCAATCCCACGTCGCCTGGCGGAACAATGCTGAAGGTCGATTTTTCGTCGGATACAGAAGCGAGGAGCGAAAGTAGATTAAAGCTATAGACGGCGACTTCGTGAAGGTCATTTTTTGCGAAATCGGAAGAAAATGAGAGAAACACAAAGGTATGAGCCAAAAATCACATTGTAGATAACATATTTATGCTGAGGATATTTCTCAGTTTATCATACGCGCTGGAGATGTATATTGATTTTCATATGTTGCAGGGATACCACCAGGATTTTCGTGTGCTTCCTTTCACTTAGCCTTTGTGTATATCTCAATAAGCAAAAAACCATTTTTCAGAGCTAACCACATTTGGCGGTTTCCGGGCTGGTAGGATAGATGACCTCTTATGGGGCAAAGTTCTCCTAGAGACAATCACCAAGAAGCCGGCCACAAGAAAGGGAGCTGTCAGGGTGACGATCTGCGAACTTTGCGAACAGGAGAAGGCACAGACCTATTCATGCATGAAAAAAATGCAAGGTCAGATCCCCTTCGGGGATGAAACACAGCTCAATCTCGTGCCCCACCATTGCCCAGAGTGCTTTGTTGGTATGGGCGGATTTCATCACCTTGGCTGCAGTGTTGAACAATGCCCCAAGTGTCATGGTCAAGTCTTGTTCTGCCTATGCGAAGGTGGAGAGGAGTACCGTAGCTTGGTGGCACATTTGTGGTGGACGCGGATACGCAAAGCGTTGCAAGAGTCAGCCCTTTAAGTCAGATAGACGCATTCTCGCCTTTTGTCAGTTCCTGAGACTCATAGATGTTTCGGTGGGTTAAGGCGGTTGTGCAACAGTGGGCAATTGAAGTAAGGAGTTGGATGAAATGATGCTTACCTGCGTTCAATGCGCGAAGACTTTTACCAAGGATGATCCAGTGACGGTTCATCTGAGCGATGATGGACTGTATTTTTTCTGCACCAGAGAGTGTAAGGACAGCTGGTTGTATCCTGTTGACCCGGCAGTAGATCTCAAAAACATATAACAAACGTTACCTTCAATCGCTTTCTTCTGTCACAATCATTGCGGAGTCACTTCCGGCTCCGCTTTTTTTGTTCCTGTGAAATGGTGGTTTTTCACTTGACAATTTCCTTTAATTCCGGGTAAGTCAGTAGGGTAAATTGGGGAAAGGTGGCATTGTTTTCCCGTTTACCTCCATTACCTGCCGCCCTCACTGAGTTTAGCTTGAATCAGTGGGGGCTTCCCTTTTCCACCCTTTGATACCGTCCATTCTTTTTGCATTCTTGCGCAAAAACTGGCCTTTTCTGACAATCTTTGACGGCGCAGTATGTATCCATGGTAACATGGATTACCAGTCAGGATTGTGTAACTATATAAAATTAATGGAAAAGTATGCCCTTGGTTCAGTCTGGCATGGTTTTTTCAATGTTTCATACCGGAAAAAGAAGCCAAACGGTTGAGGGAGGCCAACAGATGGCTACGCAGCAAAACCCCAAAGCTAATGTCAAATGGCCGGTTGTGATAACGACCAGTGAACGCTCCATCGAGGGAGTGACATTGAATCTGAGTACAAATGGAGCCTTTGTCAGGTGCGCAAACCCGCTCAGACTCAACGAAGTGTTTGACATGACCATAAACGTTCCCAATTCGCGTCGTTCTCTCAGAGTTAGTGTAGAAGTGGTCTGGTCAAATATTTATGGCCCCGACGACGAAACTACTCCTCGTGGAATGGGTGTTCGCTTTCTTAACATCTCCAGCGAAGACCGGCAGATTATAGCTAAAGAGGTCTTGCAAAGTCTGCAGTCGAAGGAAATCGATCCTAAGAAGCTGCAGAACCTGCAGACTCTCGTCATAGATCACAATGACATTGGCCCAGCTGCCAACTGAAGGTAAATGGAGCAAACTAGGCCTGTAAGAGCACGGCTATGAAGGTAAGGCTATTCGACGTTGTTATATTCGTGGCAATATTGTTGGTGATAGCCGGGATATTATTTAACGCCTTGGCTGGCCCGGCATCGCCATTGATCAGGTATTGAGTTACCTGTTGTTCCCACCCCCTATATTCTCTTCCATCGCCCCTTGGGGGGTACACTTGCACCCCTTTAGCAACAAATCTGGCTATTTGCTCTTGATTTTTCAAAGAAAATGGTGAGTCAACGGCTCCGCTTTTCTGTGTCTTGGCACCGTGTTTGCAGCAATTGAACAATCGAGAGACTGATGTCCATCACAGGATCTCCAGTTAGCGGTGAGGCACATCATGGGCGACACCAGAAAAGCCATAGATTGCATCCACTTCCCATTGTGTCAAGATCTCAGTAGGGTGGGTCGCGACATACCCGTCAGCTTTTCTGGTATGCATGCCATAGTGTTGCAAAGAGAGGCCGAGTCGATCTGTGGCAGGTGCCATGATTTTGAACCAAAGGATTTGGCAGGAGCGGCTTAGTGGTTGCACGACCCATTCCGTCCACAGACGAGGTGGCTTCTTTACTTGGCCTGTAGGCCAACTGGACTTTGCCGTTTGACCACTTTTGGTTGTTCGAGAAGACATCCTGAATAAAGCCTATGCTGATAGGTCATTGTAATCTATATTTTTTTCCATGCTTGCATGACAGGCACCGCACTTGCATATACAAAACAGTAAGGTGAGCATATAGCTCCCTTTTAAGATCAACCCTCCTTCAGAACCCCAGCGGCAAAGGGCCGTTGGGGCTTTCTTCTTGGAACGCCTTGTCCTTCCTTAACCCAACCTCGTTACCTCAGTCACTGGTTCCGCCAGGTCTATGATTTGGCACTACCCTTGCAACTCAGAACCGGCAAGGAGAGCGCAGCAAACCTCCTCCATCGGTTCAGATGGAGTCCACACAAACTGAAACTAAACGGAACACGCGTATTAAAGGGGAATGAGCATGGAAATAGGAATTTTTCTCAGTATTGCAGTTTTTCTGCTGGTTTTCTGCTTGGCAATGTGGAGGCTCTTCAGTTTGCAAACCATGCTGACACTTTTTGGCATCATCGCATCCATTGTTTTTGGGGGTTTCATGGAACGCCAGTGGCACTTCGTGAGTTCGTTGCTGGCTATGTTGGGTATTTCCTAAAAGCAGTCACCTGGCATCTGACCACTCAGGCACATCGGCAGCGTTTCTGTATTCACTTGGACAGGTGCGGCAGTAGTTTCTTCACCCTTTTAGTCAGCCCATCTCACCCTCGCTGCCTCCCCCCAAGATGGAGCTAATCTAGCGTTTTATTTGAAACCTGTCTGTGGCTTTTCCAAGCTCTAAGCATGCATTATTTGATACAGTCCGTATCTTCAGTGAAGTAATGTCCCGATTACAGCTCAACGTTCGTGTCCATGTAACTATCTATTAATATTAGAAAAGTGTTCTAACCAGCGAATCTGGCACGTTTCTTTCATGTATGTCTGGAGTTGTTTTTCTACAATCATATGAAGGAGGATACGAGATGAGACGTCTGACCTTACTACTTTTTCAACTTTTTCTGGCCATTTTTGCAGCATACGCAGTAATCTATGATGTCCCCAACCAGTACTTGATCGTGCCGTTGCTCTGCTTGGTGTGTATGCTCTTTCTTGGAAGGCACCCAGAGGCTTCAGAAGAGAGAGACCAAGAAAAATTAGTAGCTGATACATAAGCACGATTCTCGCCCCTACTCTGCGGGAAAGTGATGATTCTTGTTACAGGAAAATCCAGCCTCGGTTGCAGGTAGATGGTGAGAGTCTGTTTGGTATCCCTTCAGCTTAATCTCCTGCCCCACTGGCCGGCGGATGTGAGGGCCAGTGGGGCTTCTTTTCTCACCCCTCACTTGCAATCTTGTTTCCTCTCTGCTGGAGGCAGCTCTTTTCGTTGCTCAAAGACCAGCCTGTAGAGTCCTGCCCGGGTGATTTTCAGTATCACTTTCCCAACAACTGTGTACATTACCCAACAATTTTCAACCTGGCCTGTTGTACGAGAAAGGCTAACTATAAGATAAGACACTAAATCTGATAAAGGTTCGAATAGGCATGCTTTTTGTTATACAAGGGGCGAAAGAGAGATGATATCTCTCAGGGTAGGGCGGCCTCAGGGTCAGAATCTACCGTCTAGCCCCCACTGTTTTTGGATATTGGTTGGGTCTTGATTGGGTGAAGACCGAAATCCACGTCAGTGGGGGTTTTTTTACCATCTTGCCATTTCCGCCCCGCGACATACTAAAGACCCATTGCGTTCACCGGGCGCAGCAGGTGAGACAGGAGGGCTCAGCCAATGCGTGGCACAAAGAGCATAGGGCACAGCACTCTACGACCATTGGGTCATTAGGTCATGTGGGCTCACCGCCCATCATTAGGATCGCTGACACAAGAGATCACCACTACAAGTGAAGCTATGATATGGGGATCTCGTTAGTGTCGATCCGGAAACGAGTTGGTGCCAGTCTAAGGAGCCCTTCGACGTGAGCTCAGGCCGAATGTAGCTCACAGCCGATGGCAGTCGAACTACTCGTCCACAGGTCTTGTCGAAGGGATAAACTCTCCGAAGAATCTGACACCCTGTGTCATCCTGAATCCGCCGAAGCTGATGCCATATGGCACAATTATAGGCGGATGAAGGATCTCATCGCCGTGAGTTCCTTCGTCCCTCCTTGATACTGCGCGGGACTCAGGACATGCTTCGTCGTCCAGCCCTTGGCGTGACTCCTCAGAATGACACCCGAGAGCCAGGTTTCCTGATGGACTCTCGTTGGCAAAAGACCTAAAGACAGCGAAGCGCAATGACGAAACGCTGCCTTGCGCCATGCTCTCTGTGGTTACTGTTCGCTCCCCGGTTCTCCATCCGCCGGGTGTCATCTGTGAGATCTGTCAGAGATACAATTTGATTTACATATCTCCATTTTTTGGGTAGTCTACCAGTCGAATTTTGAAAAACGGTTGTGACATCCACTCCGGAGCAACTCAGGAGTTCTGGTTCATTCCCTTCGCCTACGCTCGGCCTGCCATCCTTTTGAACTTTAAATCTTTGGGGCCGGGGGCTATGGCAGCCTTCGCTGCGGATTCCGCCACCCTTGGCAATCCCGCGGTTGCAGGCTTGGCAGCTAAAGTTGGCACAGGCTGTCAGCATCCGGTTCTCCGCGAACACCCCAGCCCCCAGGGCAGAACTACGGGGAGCCAAGGAGCTAGGCGAACTTCTAAATACTACGGAGATTTGCGTGGGACCTCATAGCCGCAATCCTTGGAGTGGCAGAGATCGTCGAAAGGGTGGAGAACGACGTACTGGCAAAGACCGGAGAAAGTTCCTCGACCCTGCATACAGCGGTAGCGGAAGAGGCGGCGGCGAAAGCGTTGAAGATGATTTGAGATGCCACAGATGTATGGCCGCTCTCGGGGGATTGAATGTTCTCATTCTTGAATGTCCTTTTCCACATAAAGAGTGTATCTATAAGCAGAATCACGAGGTAATCCATTACGTTATGTATCCGAGCGCACGAATTGAAAATGAGACGGCGGTGGTAGCCAGTTCCGCTTCGGATATTTTGTCTGCAAACGTTATTTTGATACGCCCAGATCCTATCGTAGACAAGAACCACATATACTATATTGATGTCACGGGTAGCCAAACTGCCTAAATGGCGGTTCTGATTGCCTCCGTTACTCCATGGTGGTCGCCTCACTCTCTTTCTCGTTTCCCCACAGGTAGCGTCAGGAGCTTGACCTTTCGGATGTCGGCTCTCCGGTGCGTGAGCCTCTCCCGTTCCGCCGAACAGTGGTAATTGTTTTCCCAATGTATGAACTTGATTACCTACTATTTGGGCAAACGTACTCGGTGTATTATGAGCTAAATATTTAGAATTTATAGATAAAAGCTGATACCTTAAGTTGGTATGATTTATGCCTTATGAACACTATAGCCCTCCTCATGGGGCTCTGAACTTGTGGCTGTAGTGGAGGATAGTGAGAGGTTTCGGAAGAACTGATGGCTGTCTTTCAGGTTGAACGCAGAAGTGGCAAAGAGAGACGTTGTGGCAGAGAACGTAGGCAGAGGAGTAACCCTAGATTTAGACGTCTCCGTGAAGAGACAAGCGGTCTTGAGCGCAAGAGCGGAGGGCGGGGCTGGAGGATAATCGATCTGAGAAGCGGTGAAGAAAGGCGCTCTGGTCAAGATCGAAGAAGGGGAGGTGATTGGCATAATTCCTTGAGCTGATATTTCATGGTTCATTCAGTTGATATGTGTCAGGATCGACAGGAGAATTTGGTTCAACTTTCCGGCCAAAACGACCTTTCTGTGATCTGTGGGCTGTTCACAGCCTCCTCATGCCCGACTCAAAAAAGATGGCTGCAGATAAAAAAAGAATAAAGCTCAACAAGGTCATATGCTCCCACTGTAAGGCGACTCTATTGATCAGGCCGACAGAAAAGACCTGCCCTGTTTGTGGGAACCCCCTGCCTGCACAAAAGAAATGACCTTTTAGTGTCAACCATAAACCTTATTCATTTGACCACCAACCGGGTGGACTCTGGTAGTAGCCAAAACAGGTGCGGAGATGGCGATGCTTATCCGCGGTAAAGCTTGTCCCAAGTGCAAGAGCATTGAGTGGCAACGAATAAAAAGAAGTTTTTGGATGCGTTTTATACCTGGAAGCAAATACTATCTGTGTGAACACTGTGATGGCAAATTCTTTGCGGTCTTAGATGTATTCTCATTCTATTGGCCATTTGGGGCGGTTGCGTGAACCACATGCACAATCCCGTGGGGTGACCCACCCATACAGATAGGGCAGAATCGTCCCTTTCTCGAGACGTAAAGCTAACCAGCGACCTCTAATTATCTAACGATCTTCAGGAGTGGTACGTTTCGTAATCATCTATCCATTTTGTTGCCAAACGGCTCCAGGGAACAGTGAACCTGAAAAGGATCTACATGTTGAAAGCTACCTGAAAGACACTGAGACCACTCAGGGTGGCACGATTCTTTCATTGCTTTAAGATTCGGTAGGGCTTCTCGCCTACATTCTCTTCTCAAGGGATGTCAGGTCCCCTTGTAGGTAAGCCCTGCTTGGCCCCTACTGGCCTTCGATGGGATGGTCAGTGGGGGCCTTTATTTTGGAAAAGCATGGGGCATGGGGCATAGAGCAGAGGGCAGCGGGCAGCGGGCAGAAGGCAGAAGGCAGAA
>CAYFXH010000053.1:0-19866 GCA_964346905.1 uncultured Desulfobacteraceae bacterium
GACGGTCAACTCACTCTCAGCGCGATGAGCTTCGTCTACACGACGCTTCTTGCTCTGGTCCCTCTCCTTGCCGTGAGCTTCTCTGTTCTAAAAGGCTTCGGGGTGCACAATGAGATCGAGCCGCTGCTCCTGAACTTCCTGAAGCCACTGGGAGAGCGAGGGATCGAGCTCGGCTCCCGCATAATCGGGTTCGTGGATAACGTCAAGGCGGGGGTCCTCGGCTCCGTCGGCTTTGCGCTGCTTATCTATACCGTTATCTCTTTGATTCAGAAGATCGAGGGGGCATTCAACTACACTTGGCACGTCAAGAGGAGCCGGCCCTTGGCACAGCGCTTCACCGACTACTTGAGCGTGGTCTTGATTGGCCCGGTGCTCTTATTTTCAGCCCTTGGCATCACCGCAACCCTTGCTAGCACAACGGTGGTTAGAAAGTTGACTGCCATTGAACCGGTTGGCAATCTCTTAGAAATGTCGGGCGAGTTGATCCCGTACTTCCTTATTATCACCGCATTCACGTTCTTCTATGTCTTCGTGCCCAACACCAAAGTACGCATCCGCTCCGCGCTCACCGGTGCGGTTATCGCCGGGATCCTCTGGGGAGCCATCGCTTGGGCCTTCGCCTCTTTTGTCGCGACATCCACCAAGTACACCGCTATCTACTCTGGTTTCGCAATTCTGGTAATGTTCATGCTCTGGGTCTACATTAGCTGGTTGATCTTGCTCGTCGGTGCGAGTATTGCCTTCTATCATCAGAATCCCGAGTACCTTATAGCGAATAAGCGCGAACTGAAGTTGAGTAACCGGATGAAAGAGAAACTCGCCCTCCTGGTAATGTTCCTGATCGGGCAGAACTATTACAATCAAGGCCCCACCTGGACCATGGAAGGATTGGCGCAGCGCCTTCGTGTACCCATGGAAGCTCTGGAGCCTCTTATCGAGGCCTTAGATCACTGCGGGCTGTTAGCCAGTACCGGAGACGAGCCCCCGGCGTATCTACCCGCGCAGCCACTAGACCTTCTTGAAGTTAAAGACGTCCTCGATGCCGTTCGTACTGCCAATGAGGAGTACCATCCTCATTTGCTTGAACCTCTATCCGAGCCTGCCGTAGATGAATTGATCAATCACATCGACCAGGCCATTTCCAAAGAGCTCCTGGGTTGGACCGTCAAGGAACTTGCCTTGTCTGATGGGTCTTCTGTTACCTTGGTCTCGCCATCGGACCAGCAGCAGAAAACATCCAGTGGGGACTCCCAATAGGCTGGTGATTATTGAATCATTGCCATTATGTATCGGCAGACATGTTCAGGTATACCTTCTGAGGAGGGATCCAAAGAAATTTCCTTGCACAATCCCTCAGGTCTTTTCGGGTCAGATCGACGGAGGTCCGTGGTGAAAAAGATAGCGGTCATATTGGTTGTTATAGCAGCTCTAGCCTTTGGGGCTTTGCAGTATCATTTCATCCTGATGGACGGCAGCATAAAACTTCTGAAAAAGGTAGATTTTACCTTTGACCATACCTTTGTGGATGCCAGAGGAACGAAGAAATATAAACTGGTTCTTAATCCTGCCCTGGTGAAGGCAGGTGTACGAGATCTGATTAAAAATGAGAGTATCACCATCGGGAAATAAGCAATTGGAGTCTGATTCACCACCCGAGACGTTCCCCCCAGCGATGAGAAGTGCGAATTTGTCAATAGCACCCGCTCCATTGCCGACTGCGGTCAGAAAGGCAGTGTTCCAAGACATGCATCTTGAAGCACAAGAGCAGGGCCAACGGCAACAAATCTGCACATTTTGCCCAACCGGTCATAGAATACAGTATGATTGCTTAGATTATTAACCGAGTAGCCATGGAGGTTTCGAGATGAAAAAGGTATTGATTGCTTATGACAGCAGAACCGGAAAGACCGAAACGATGGCCGAGGGCATCGCTGAAGGAATCCGGATGGCAGGGAATGAGGCTGAGCTTAAGAGAATCACTCAGATCAAGAACGAATCAGAGTTGCAGGGCTATGACGGTTATGTTCTAGGATCCCCTACCTACCACAGAGATATGATCGGCACCATGAAAACGTTTCTCTTTTTGGCCCAGAAGGCAAACCTGGCAGGAAAAGTGGGCGGGGCATTTGGATCCTATACCCACAGTGGAGATGCACCCGCCATAGTCTTCGACACCATGGAACACGTTTTCAAAATGGAGATGACTAATTTAGGTTCTCTTAATTTGAAAGAGCATCTTGTTGATGAAAGGGAAGGATTGCGTGCCTGTCAGGATTATGGCAAGGCCATCAGTGAAAAATTAGGATAGGTGCATGCCAAACCCCACGCCTGGGTCCACCGATACAGGTGGGAAGCCATGTCCTCTGGGCGTGGCTTTTTTGTTATTCCCTCTTACATAACTCCATTAATCCTGAGGCCAGATGAGATTAGAGAATGCAAAAACCCCCTCAGGGGGTATATAACAAGTCCACGGCCTCTTACGAGGATTCGTCGCTTGGTTTTGTTTTGGCACGACTCGTGCAATTTGCACAATAAACATGACTCTATGAGCTAAGTCACTCGTTTCCCTTTAGGTACATGCTGTCAAGCACTTTAGGGAGGACTGCCGAAGTGAAAATATTGATTAGTCACATTTCAGAAGAAGCCCTCTTTGCCTTGCTTCTGAAGGATTTCATCGAGTCTACGTTTCTCGGGCAATTTGAGGTGTCACTAAACAGCAATTCTGGCGCTCGCGGAGTGGGCGACAAGTGGCTCGTGGAACTTGATGGTGACCTTACCACTGCAGAGCACCTGTTGGTGCTCTGTAGCCCCAAATCGATTCGTCAACCCTGGGTGCACTTCCAATTCGGCTGTGCTTGGACGAAAAGTAAGCCGATCACGTGCTTGTGTCACTCGGGACTGGATATGGTCGGTCTCCCGTCACACCTTCGTATTTTTGAGGTGCTCGAGGTTGATGATGACGATTTCATGGAGCAACTCTTCAACGATTTAGCAAAACGTTTCGGTATTCGGCGGCTGCCACGTTTGTCCTACGACACCATGAAGGCCGAGCTGCGGGCAACCTTGGTATCACTTTCCCACGCAGCTAAATATGGTGATGCAGCGATTTCACCCGCTGTTTCCCAGCCTGATCCCTTGCCCTCGAGAGAGCTGGAACCTGAAACGCAGAAAGTCGAACCCTCTGAGGTAGCACCTCTCCTTGATAAAGACCTAGAAGAGCAGATTGAAGAGAGGATTGAGGAGAAGATAAGAGAGAAAGAGGAGCCCAGTAGACCCAAACCTCAGCCTCGGAGTGCACCGGCCGTTGTCATTAAGAAGAAGGTGAGAAAAGGTCGTAAGAAGAAGAAAACCCCAACGCAACCGGAGAGTGTTCAGAAGAGAATTCTCAAGCTCCTTGCGGAGGCGGGAGATACAGGCTGTACGTTGGAAGATTTGTCAGATCTGCTGGGGATCGTTGGAGCTAAATTGGAGCCTTACTTGGATGTGCTCAAAGATCAAGCATACATAACCATATCAGTTGAAGTTGGCAGACCTCCTGAATACAAGATCGCCGCAAGAGGAGAGCACTATCTCACCGAAATCAAGCCCGCTTGAGCGGCTTCATGTGCCAGCCCGCATGACCTCTTGAGCTTCCTGCGTAAGCACCTTCGAGAAAGCTGTTTGCTACCCTACAGGTTTCGGCTCGGTGTTTCAGACCTTGTCCTTTGACGGGCTCAAACCCCTGAACGCAGCGAAGAAGCGCAGGAGAAACTGTTCGCAAACCCACTGTGATTTAGTAATAATACGGGGCGGTGCTATCGCTCTCGAACTCTACTCCTGATACCTCTCTCAATGCCCGTGCCGCTTTATTGCGAACGATTGCGCTCTTATCTCTTAACGCGGCAGCCAGCGGTTCTATGGCGCGCAGATCTTTGATCTTAGCCAAGGCGTCCACCGCGTAACCTCTCACTGTTGCATCCCGGTCCTTCAGTGCGGCAATCAAGGGTTCCACTGCAAGCGGATCTTCTATTCTTCCCAGAGCCTCTGCCGCATGGCTGCGGACATCCCAATGCTCATCAGTCAGAGCAACAACAAGGGGTTCCACTGCACTGGATTCTCCAAGCCAGCCCAGAGCCTCTGCTGCGCTCATCCGCACATGTGATTCCTTATTCTTGTCGTTCAAAACAGCAATGAGGGGATCTACTGCTCGATGGTCTTCTATCTTACCCAATGCCTTGATGGCCTGTCTTTGAATAAGTGGATCCTTATCGTTCAGTACGGCAACGAGTGGTTCCACGGCGCGCGGATCCTTTAATACGCCCAGTGCTTGAACAGCGTGTCTTCTTACAAGTGGATTGTTGTCTTTTAGGTCGGCAATTAAAGGCTTTACCGCAGGTTTACCTATTCTCATTAATACCTCTAAGGGTTGCCGGCCGAGAGAAGCTGTCCGAGGCAACTCGTACTCTTCATCGAGGTAGCGCAGAACCTTCTTCTTGTCCCATCCAAGCCGTGGGGCAATTTCATCAGCACTCAAGCCTTCTTCTTGCAGAGACCTAACTGCTAACAATTCTGCCTGGGGCTCGGGGATAAGCAAATAGCCCTTGGCTCGCATGCAGCGACCTAATTTGTCCATATCATTCGCAGTTGCACTGCATGCGTCCAGGTCAGTCCGCACCATAGAATCTGGGATATCTTGCTGGTACCAGACCTTCTTGGCAGCGCAGGCCGTCAAGAAGAAAGTCAGAACTGCTAGGATAACGCGTCTCCGTCTATCTACCATACGAATCATCCTTGCCTTAAACCGCAGCCAATCTCAAGGAAGAAGAGATAATCCTACGTCTCGTCGTATGACCGGCCAGGCCAGTAAAAACCAGGCCAACCTTAGCACAACAGAGAGGAGCCGGTCAAAACAACACTGCGAGTTGCGTCATTTCTTGGTTCTCATTTGTACATGGAAATTTGTCCGTATCGGTGGGCTAAGCTCGCTTTGCCATAGTGTTTCAGTCAGTACTGAGCACCACGGTGCCGCGTTGAATACCAAGGTTGGAGTTAGCTTCTCGAAGGTAAAGGCCTTTGCGATAGAATGGATAGTAAATCAGACGTGGCAACTGGCATTGAAATTTCATATCCTTGAGCAACTTGCGAGCAGAACGAAAATACCTGGGCACCATTGAGATGAGCACGACCCGGGCCAAGTCCACCGCCTCTTTGCCCGCCAAGTAAACTCCCTCGAATTTCTCCTTTTCCAGACGTTCCTTAGCCCGAAGTTGTTGGGGGGGTGGAGTAACGCAGAAACGGGTGGCCAACTCGGAGAGGGATTTGGCGTTTCTGATCTTGAAAGCAGGAATCAGAAACCGAATTGACTCAGAGCGGTTTCCGCTTTCTCTCCCCGCTGGAAGGTTTGGTACTAATTTGCGGAGATCGGACCTGGTCTTAAAGATCCCATCAGGGGTATGAATCTGGACTCTCAGGTCCCAGAAAGGCATGTAACGAGTAGGATACTTGAACCTATTCGGGGCCGCTACCAGTTGATAACTAACTTCTCTGTAGCTGCCGTTGTGTTCAGTCCAGGCCCTGGTACAGGTGGGGCAAATGTGGGTTTTACTAGTGGGTGCAAAAGGGAGATCCCAGCCGCAAACTGGACAAGTAAGTGGAATGAGATGGAGATCACCGAAGCTAGCTGCCGATTCACTCGATGGTGCCTGTTCCTGGAAGAAAGAGGCGACGTCCTGGTCCCACACGGTTTTCCTGATGCGATTGGCCACGCCGTCAACGATCAGCAGACCGCGCCTGCCCATTGCTCGTACTTCTAAAATCCAGAATGGAAAATAAACTAAAGAGTAAACCTCTCCCACTAGCTGCGTATCTTCAAATTCCACCCGAAAGCTTCGATCGGTGTGGCCGTAGGTTAGGAAGCCTTTACTGTACTCCTTTGCCTCCGGCAGACTGATTTCAGCAGGAAGCACAATCTCGGTTCCGGAAAGCCCGCTCTGGTCAAAGAGCTGCAAAGGGATTGCAGAAGTGCGTACTCCCAGAGTCAATAAGTCAAGATCCGGTTCCCTGTAGGCTGGACAGGAGAAGTCGAAGAGCTTGGTTTTAAGCTCCTTAGCGTCATCCCACGAGTGCATTCCTATGCTTGAAAGACTATGCTTCTTGCCCAGCATCCAGTGAAAGACCATTCCTGTAGTGCGCCAGTATGGAGCATAGACTAAATGAAGTTCTTTCCTCTTCAGACCCAATAACTTTTCACTGGTAAGCAGTGTCCAGAATCGATTTCGACAGTGTGCTTCAGTCCAGCGGGGAGGCAGCATAAAGCGCGGCAAGCCAGACTTACCGGTGATCCGGTTGGTGGAACTGCAATAAGGACAACGGACCGCCTCGATTTCTTCGTCAAAAACAATATCCCCGCCGCATTGGGGGCAATTGACTTTGATTTGCATAGGTATTCTTAGAGTCCGGGGCAGCCCCTCATATTGGGGTTATGGCAGTTTCTCCCCACACTCATTGCAAAATTTGGCCTCAGACAACGCTTTGTACCCGCACTTGAGACAGTTCTTGGATTTTTTCTCCACCTTGGCGCCGCAATTCATGCAAAAGTTGGCGCCAGCCGGAAGATCTTGGTCACACTGAAAACATTTGTTGATGGTAACGATTTGATGGCCGCAATTTGAACAGAAACGTGCATCCACAGGGATCTGCGCTTGGCAGGCAGGACAATTTATCTTTTTGCTAGCGGGTAGATGGCCTTCCTGCATGGTTTTCTGAAGCATACCGGGAATTAACATACCCAGACCGGCGCCCAATCCCAACCCCATACCACTGGAGGCATCTCCAGCGCCCTCTGCTATGGCGGCATCGCCCATGGCCTTGGCGGCTTTGAACTTCATAAACTTGTCCATATCACCCACTGCCTCCATGCCAGCCTTGGCGTCTATCATCTTCTGTACCTCAGCCGGCGGGGTGATGTTGTTGACGTAAAAATCAAGAAGGCTAATGCCGTAGCGGGCAAAGTCTTCCTGCACCCTGCTTTTGATGGCGGCACCCAACTCTTCGTAGTGAGACGGAAGATTAAAAATAGTGTCTAACATTTCACCCAAAAGGTCGTTGACCCGGCTGACGATCACATCGCGCAGGAAATCTTCTATTTGCTCGGTATTATATATCCCCTGAGTACCAACCAGAGTATTGACGAAAAGGAGAGGCTGGGTGATACGCATGGTGTAGGCGCCAAAGCCGCGAAGACGCACGAGACCCAGATCGGAGTCTTTAAAGGCTACCGGCTCCTTGGTACCCCATTTGAGGTGCGTAAAGATTTTGGTGTTGGCGAAGTAGATTTCAACACGAAAGGGGCTTTTGCTGCCAAAAGGCAGGCTCAGTATCTTCGTAAGCAGAGGCAGATTTAGCGTTGACAGTGTATGTCGGCCGGGTCCGAGAATGTCGTAGGCCTTGCCGTCCCGAAAAAAAACTGCCGCCTGATTCTCGCGGACAATTAACTGGGCACCCAGTTTGATCTCCGCCGATCCTAGCTCGGGAATGCGTTGCATCATGGTGCGACCGGTCTCGTCGAACCACTCAATTACTTCCAGAAAAACGGCCATGTGGTGCTCCTTTCAGTCGCAATGTCTCAGTTGTCCGTTGCGGCTCACTTCTTTCGCAGCATACCGCATGGAGCAAAGGGCATGGTGTTTTCCTTGTCGCTTGGTGCTCCTGCCCTATGCGCTATGGCTTTTAGACAACGGACGTCGGGCTATTGTTGAACAAAAATGGATTGCCGATTGATGATCCTTTCTTCTAGACGATTCAGCACCTGGCGGAAGTGTTCAAAAGAATCTTTCTCCCACTCATCGTCCCTCCGTTGTTGCAGAGTGGCTACTATCACTGCCACCTCTTCAATTTCCTGGTGGAGTGAGAGATCGTAATCATAGATCTCTGCAAGCTTTGCTTCATCCACGGGGACCCCAGCGAAAAGACCGGCATAGCCATAGCTAGCAAAACGGATGGTGTCCGCTAGCCTCATCAACTTACGGGAGAGCCTGTCCAGATCCCCCAGTGGTTTCAGCCTGGCGCTATTGCTCAGCTGAGCCATTATTTGGTTGAGGCCTCCCACCTGCTGGTCGATGCGCGCTGCTAATTGAGAGCGGATGAGCTTATCCTGTGCTCGCAACCCCTCACGTTCTTGGTAGGAGGGCATACCGGGAAATATCCGAACGACACTTTTGAAAATTTCCGCTACCTTTTCTTTGGTGAGCATACGTTCTCTCCTCATTCCTAAGGGAACTCTGAACATAATCAAGGCCGCCCATTTGGGCACGCGTTGTCAGACCTCCGAAGTGAAACGTCAAGTTTGCAATAATCAAGCCACAGTATTTGCCATTTGATCATTTTAGAAGAGACACCGGGTAGATATTCCTTTTTGATTTCAGATATCCACTGATAAAGGTACGATGAGACATCAGCAGTGAAGCTTGTTCAGCGCGGAAAGGTTGACATTCGCACTTTCGTACTTATGGATAGAACAGAGTGATATTCTCGCAAAGGTGTCGAAGAGTAACGGTGACCCCTAGGAAAGGAGGAGGGCTATGACCTATACCTGCAAGAACTGTGGAGCGGTTGCCAGCGAACCTGGTCATCTATGCAATCCCTGTGGAGATAAAGCTAAATGCAGTTTCTGTGGCGATGCTGAGGTGGATACGAAACACATGTGCAAGGACAAGCTGACGGCGATGAAGTATTCCTGCTCGGGTTGCGGTAGGGTGGCTATGGAGGCAGATCACCTTTGTCAGCCTTCTCCCATCGGCTAAAGGTTTCTTGAACCGGCGGCAGGAAGTGGGGACTACAACGAATTTCTCCACCCTGCCGTCTTTTTTATCATCTAGCACGACAAACCAGAGCCTTTGGCGCGGTCATACATCTATTCCATCATTCTGAATCTTTCTTTCCACCAGGGATAATCTTAAGTTGGGCTCGTCGCTGACTGGTCCTGACATTCTTGATCCATTCTTGCCATGCCTTTTTACCTTCCTCCAGTGCCCGTGCGTACTCCTGGTGCCTCCGTTCCTGATCTTCATCTAGAGACTTCACCTCTTCCCTGGCGCGTTTCAACCGCTGGTAGGTGAGTGAGGCAGACCAGAACTTCTCGTTCAAGGGTTGGCCGTAAGCCTGTTCAAGCTCTTCCTTGATGGCATGAGCATTGTGGTCCAGCAAGAATTTTTCAAGGTCGAAAAGCTCTTCCTCTTCCAGGAAGTAGGGCGAATCTTCCCAATCGGCCACAGCTTGAGTGAGTTTTTCAAACAACTCCTCAGGGTCAATGGGTGTGGAAGTAGGCATGGCAAGATCCTATCTTTGGCTTTACAGTTAAAAGTTACGACCAACAGAGTAATTGTCAATAAGAAAAAGCACCTCTACAATACATTTGGTTGGCAAGAGAGACTCACCGTTGTTAATGCTGAGATACCTCTAGTTTTCCTGGCTGAATTGCTGGAAACCTGTACAGATCATCATTGACGTCAGCTGCAACTGCCGAAACTTCAGCACAACACGGTGAGGGCAAAAGAAAGCCACCTTGGTGAATGTGAAGGTGGCCAAAGATGGGGTATCATCTCTCTAAAAATTTATCTTAAGCAGATCCCTTGAACTTCTCCATCATGACCGCTTGCATCTTCTGGGTCACCAGGATCCTATCGTGTCCTTCCCGGAGCCGCTGTCCTAAATTTTCCCCAGCCTTAACAGCCGCTTGCATCACTTCTGGTTGTTTGCTCACATCCGGAATAATCTCCTCAGAAATCTTGACTCCCTCGCCATGGAGAAAATAGGGGATACCGACTTTACATGTTTCGGCAAAGCCGCAGGAGAAGCAACTGGCAGCACCCTGACCGCTAACCTTGTCCACCGTTTCGATAAAGTTGTAGAGGAAAAACTTGTCAATCTCATCCGCTGGATAGTGACCCTCTGTGCCGCCTACACCCACTGCGACTCCCAATTTTCCCCAGAGGAGATCTCCCTCTTGATGCCGGAACTGGAACCACCTCTCCAAGAAAGCATGGGTTGTGGCATTCAGGCCAGAGTAGTAATTTGGCGCACCAATGACGTAACCGTCTGCTGCGACTATTTTCTCACGGAGCGGCTGAAGATCGTCTTCCACCTTGCAAACATTATCCTGCACACATCCGAGGCAGGCGATACATCCTGAAATCTTCTTCTTTCGCAGCGAAACAAGCTCATACGCAAGACCGGTAGCTTCCAGTACTGTTTTGACAAGCACATGAACTCCAGAAGTCTTTTCATTGCGGGGGCTTCCGGAAATTCCTAATACCATCATAGCGTTACTCCTTTACTGATATGCTGCCGACCGGTACGGTTTGGTGAAGAGCACAGACAAGGCTTGCGAGTTCAAAAGTATAACTGTTCTGAAGAGCCAAAGCCACTCGGGCCAGTAGAGATAAATCGTTTATGCATGGTGTGTGGGAAATCTAGCCAGTACCCTCAAAACGGTCCACTGCCTGGCGGAAGCCCTCGGGTGCACGAACTGGTTTGGTGGTGGAGCGATCCACTGCCACTGCCACGATGTGGCCATTGGCAATGAACCGCTGAGAGACGGACTCGAAGATGGCAAACTCAAAGGTGAAACTGGAGTTGCCGATTTTGGCAATTCGGGCATGGACGTGGAGAATATCGTCGAAAAACGCTCGATCACGGTACTGACATAACGATTCCACGTAGAAAAAATCAATCCCGGCTTCTAGGAACTGATCGTAGCCGTAGTTGATTGTCTTGAGGTATTCGGTGAGGGCCACATCGAAGTAGGTTAGGAAGTGGCCAAAAAATACGTGGCCCTGCTGGTCGGTCTCAATAAATCGGACTTGGATAGGATGGAAGAAGCGATATATGTACTGGGAGGTATCTTTTTGAGTCATAGCGCCGACTGTACCATAAACAATACTCAAGGCAAAGCCGTGAAAATAAGGGTCAGAGCTTAATTATTAACTATAGAATGTCTGTTTAAATTAATAATTAAGCTCTGACCCCTCACCCTCCGCAAGGAATTAGGATTACCTAGCCTTTCTCGCCTATTCTTTACTTGCTTCTAAGAGCCACTCATGAAGCGACTCCACACACTCTTTGATGTCTTCGAAGCAAAACCGATAGGCTTCTAGGTTGCGACCGTACGGATCGCTTATACCACGCTCACGAGAACCATAGCGGGCGAAATGACGGAGGAGGAGAATCTTCTCTGAGGCTTGAGGGTAGTCGGCTATCAATTCGTGGCCCTGGTGAGACTCCATGACCAAGACCAGGTCGGCGTTATCGATGAGCTCTGCAGTGATAGGGCGCGCTCGGTGCTCTTCCAGTGAGATGGAGTTCTCTTGTGCCACACGCACCGCATGGAAAGATGCTGAATTGCCGGGGAGGGCAATGAAGCCTGCGGAGCCTATCTCCATTCCGTGAATGGGACTTTTCAGTAGCAGGCTTTTTAATAGCCCTTCAGCCATGGGACTCCGGCAGATGTTGCCGGTACAGATGAAGAGGATATTTCGTATCGCGGCAGGAGAAATCTTCATGGGGCGATCCCCAACCCATTACCCAGCCTTGACCTCAATCTTTCTTGGTTTGGCTTTCTCCGCCTTGGGCAGCACTAGCCGGAGGACACCGTCCTTGACTGAGGCGGTTATTGCACTCTGATCAATACGATCTGATAGATTGAAATGACGGTGAAAGGTTCCAACCTTATACTCTTGGAGCAAGTATTTCTCCGTGTCAGAAGTCTGCGGTTTTACCTCACCGCTGATGGTTAACTGGTTTTCATGAAGATCGATGTTGACATGTTCGCTACTAACCCCGGGCATGTCCGCTAGCAGCGTAATCTCCTCTTCGGTCTCAAAGATATCTACCGCCGGAACGAAAACAGGACCAGGCCTGGTCCGTTCACTTTCACCTTCCACTTCACGCTTGCGACTAACCTGGAGTTCCTTGTCGCTCATGATATTCACCTCCCTAGGAAGAAAATGCGCTCTGCTTAGACAGACGTCACTTCTATCTGCCGTGCTTTAACTTCTGGAGCCTTGGGCAAAGTTATGGTGAGTAGCCCGTTTTTACAGACTGCAGTAACCTTATTGCTATCAATGTGGGCAGGCAGTGTGGTAATCCGTCTAAATGCGCCCGCCTCTCGCTCCCTGCGATGATAGGATACGTTTTCGCCTTCAACGGGGATCTTTCGCTCACCTTTTAAGATCAAATCGTTATCCCGGGTGGTAATTTCAATGTCCTCCGCTGCCACTCCTGGCAGTTCAGCCCTTACATAAAAGTTGTGTTCATCCTCTGAAATGTTGAGATGAGGGAAAACCCCCGCCGGCCGTGAGGTCTCCCAAGTGCTACTGAGGGAGTCATACAGCCTGTGCATCTCACGCTGCAAACGCTGCAGTTCGGAAAAGGGATCGGAGCGCCAGCCGGACCGTCCGGGCCTCCACCTTACAATAGTCATGATTCTTCCTCCTTTCTCCATGGATTTTGCCCTGAGAACGCCAGTTTTGCCCCAGCAACCTACTTCTCAGAGGTTTGTTGAAACCCGCTTGTGTGACCACCAGTGCTTGTGCACAAAATAAGCAGAGATATTCGAGCTGTCAATTACCCTGCATTTTCCATTGCGTCGTAGAAAATAGAGTCCTGATCAGAGGTCACCGGTGAGTCGAGCAAAATCGATTATGGAGTAGCGGAAAGACGCTCGATTCAGAGTATTATGTGGTTCCCATTACTCCATTAAGTGGCAGCGTCCTCTCTTCTGCCTACAGCCTGTTGCCTACTGTTTTTTGGGCATGGCGACACTGATGATCTGTGCCTTGGTGAGTCTCATTAGTTCCTCGAAAGTAGTAGCAAACATGTTGTTGGTGGTACCAGCGGCCGGGTAGATGTTAGCAAAGCGCTTGAGGCTCTCATCCATGTACGTGTCCATGGTTTGCCGATGTGCCACGGGGGGTACGGCGCCAACTGGATAGCCAGTCACCGTCAAAACTGTTTCTGCATCAGCTATCCTGACTTTCCGGACTGCGAGAAGCTTCTTGAGTTTCTTGGTATGGACGTTCATATCTCCTGACATCAGGACCAACACCGGCCTTCCATTAGCCAAAAAGATGACCGACTTAACAATTTGGCCTACTTCTACTCCGAGAGCCTGAGCAGCTAGATAAGCGTTTTCAGTGCTATCGGCAAAACCGTATATTCGCGATTCCAAACCCTGGTTAGCCAAAAATGCGCGGACTTGTTCTTCTCCAAATGGTTCCATGGTTTTCTCCAGTGTCCTACTCACCAATGATCTTCACAAGTACCCGCTTTCTTCTCCGTCCGTCGAATTCCCCGTAAAAAATTCGCTCCCAGGTGCCAAAGTCAAGCTTTCCGTCTGTAACCGCGACAATTGCCTCACGCCCCATGATTTGCCTTTTCATGTGAGCATCTGCATTATCCTCTCCCACGTTATGCTGATACTGTGAGACAGGCTCGTGGGGGGCCAGTTTCTCGAGCCAAACATCATAGTCATGGTGCAAACCCGATTCATCATCGTTGATGAAAACTGAGGCGGTAATGTGCATGGCATTGCACAGTACAAGACCCTCCTTGATGCCGCTTTCTCTGAGGCACTGTTCCACCTGAGGAGTAATGTTGATGAAGGCCCGACGCGAGGGGACCTCAAACCAAAGTTCTTTGCGATAGCTTTTCATCAAAACACCATCCCTTCTCTATCAAGGCCAAGAGACGAGAGCATAATAGCTGACAATTCTCCGGCCCGTGTATCTATTTTCCCCAGCATACCTTGCCAGAGACGCCATTGGGTGTCAAGGTAGGGCCGTATAGGGTTGCCTGGGGAATCATTTCATTGTACACTCCAACACCCCTAAACCATGGACCCTCTGCACCAGTCATTGTTGCCCGCTATGGCAAGATACCATCTCATCAGAGAGTGCTGTGGTTGATGGCGGGCCAATTCTGGATGTTTTTCAAAACATACATTGGCGTAATTTGTGCAATATAACGTTACACAGTATAAACGATACGCGTATGTAAGAGGCGCAATAGGAGAACGGGAAAGGAATGTAGCTGCCTCTTCTGGATTAAGAACATGACCCACTCTCAGTTTGCCGCATTTGGGAAGACAAAATGGCTGGGAATATATGTACTTGCCCTTGTCATCCTAAGCATCGTCGCCCCAATTAATCTCAGTGCTGCCGAGCCACGTTTCGCTAACCTACAAAAGCGGCTCGTTGCCGATGGCATTGCTGCCGATCTGGTTCAGTCAATTTATCAAAACCCCCAAATCAAGTTGGAAGTTGAAGTGGCGGCTGGGAACCTAGTCCGCAGCGAAGCCACGCTTAATTACGACCAGTTCCTCTCAACCTACTCGGTGCGCAAGGCCAAGCGTTATATGCAGCGGCACGGCCGCGCTCTGGAGGAAGCGGAGCATCGTTTCGGAGTGGCGGCCCCGGTTGTGGTTGCGGTTCTCATGGTGGAGACTGCACTGGGGACTTACCCTGGCAAGTACCAGACAATTAATATCCTTTCTACCATGGCAGTGTCGGAGGAGCGTGAGATCAGGGAGCAGATTCTCGCTAGCCTCACTGAGGAACAGCGGAACATGCAATCCCCTGAAGTCATATCCAAGCGGTTAGCAAAGAGGGCTGCCCGAAGCTACCGTGAGCTGAAAGCTTTCATTAATTACGCCCACAACAACGACTTTGATCCGTTTAGTGTTGTTGGCTCCAGCGAGGGCGCTATAGGCATTCCTCAGTTCTTGCCGTCTAATATTGAACATTATGGTCGTGATGGCGATGGCGACGGCCGTATCGACCTTTTCAATCACCCAGATGCCATTGCCAGTGTAGCATTTTTCCTCCGGGCACATCGTTGGGAGCGAGCGAAAGGCGCTAAAGGAAAGAAGAAAGTACTTCTCTACTATAATCGTAGCAACTACTACGCGGACACGGTCTACACTCTTGCCCAAAGGCTAAATGGGAACAAGCCTCTCTAAAGGATTGTAGATTTCAGCCTGAGGCAACTAAACAATCCGCAATCCGCAATCCACAATCCGCAATCGCCAATCTGCAATCTTAAATCTGCAATCTTAAATCTGCAATCTTAAATCCCCAATTCCAAAATCCTTTGGTTTGAAACAACTCGACTCTCGGAGAAGTATCTGCTATCTTTGCCGCGATCACATTTGAGGTAGATTGGAATCTTATGGGGAATTGCTCCGCTATAGCATTCCATGTGCTATTGTAAACCATCTCAGTATCCTACGTGTTCTCAGCAGAGGTGATTGGTGATTGTTGGGCTCGATGTTGGCGGAACTCACACTGACGTGGTAGTTCTGCATGGCAAGGAGATTGTCTGCAAGGTCAAACTCCGCACCGACCAAGAAAACCTTCTCGATACCGTTTGCTTCGGCGTTTTTGAGGCAACGAGAGATCTGAAACCTCAATCCATTCTGCGGTTGGTGGTGAGCACTACTCTGGCTACCAACGCCATTGTGCAAGGGAAGACAGAGCCAGTAGGGATATTGGTTGCCAGCGGCCCTGGGTTGAATCCCAATGCTTTTGCCATAGGTGAGCATTACTATCCGGTGAGCGGTGCTATCGATCATCGCGGTAAGGAGATCGCTCCAATTAATGAACAGGAGATACGAGAGATTGGTGACAAACTGAGAGCTGATAATGTCCGCAACCTTGCGCTCGTAAGTAAATTTAGCGTGCGTAACCCCAGCCATGAATTCGGCATGCGCGACCTGTTAATGAACGGCTTTGAAACTGTGACCTTGGGCCACCAGGTATCAGGTCATTTAAACTTTGCCCGCCGGATTGCCACCGCTTACCTAAATGCGGCAGTAGCCAGGATCAGCCGCAACTTCTATGTGGCGGTTCGGGGTTGCCTAGAGCAGCAGGGCATCCAGGCACCATTGGAGATACTCAAGGCAGATGGCGGCACCATGGCCCAGGAGAGTTCGATGCAGTATGCGGTGGAGACCATTCTCTCCGGACCGGCGGCGAGTGTCATGGGCACGCTGGCCTTTGCCGATCGCACGAGAGAAGAGGTTGTACTGGACATTGGTGGCACCACCACGGACATAGCGATACTTGTGGACGGAGTGCCGCTGCTCAAGCCCTTGGGAGTCAGAATGGGCGGCTATAACACCTTGGTGCGAGCCCTCCGAACTGTCTCCATCGGGGTGGGAGGCGACAGTTGGGTACGGCTGGAAAATGGCCTCCTCAAAGTGGGGCCGGAGAGGAAAGGCCGTGCACTCGGTTATGGGGGTCCAGAGCCGACACCCACCGATGCATTGATAACTCTGGGTGAGGTGGCAGGTGGGGAAAGGCAGCGAGCCATTGAAGGTATGAAACGGCTGGCAGAGCAAATGGGGGAGGGAGTGCAGGAAACTGCGGAGGCAGTGGTATCCACAACCTGTGCTCTCATTTTGGAAGCAGCCGACGCTCTTATAAACCGGGTTAACCAGATGCCCGTTTATACAATCCATGAACTCTTGGAAGGTCGGAAAGTGACACCATCGGGTATGATCGTCATGGGGGGGCCTGCTAGGGAGCTAGCCTCTCGGTTGCAGGCTATGAGCGGATGGCAGGCTCGGGTGCCCCCAAATTACGAGGTGGCCAATGCCATCGGCGCGGCCGTGGCCAGAACCACCTGTCAAGTGACAGTGCTTGCTGATACAAGCCGTGGCTATGCCAGTGCCCCGGAAGAGGGATATCTGGAGAAAATTGACAAAAAGATCACCAAGCAGGAGGTGGTCCAGCTTGCCTTCGATCTCCTCCGGAAGAAGGCTCTGCGGCTGGGCGCAACCGAGAAAGACCTGGAGATGGAGCTCCTGGAGGATAATTCCTATAACATGGTACGGGGATTTTTCACGGTGGGTCGCAACATCCGGGTGAAGGCTCAAATTAAGCCGGGTCTTATCAGTCCCTATGGGGAGGCCACCTCATGAAGGCCACGCGAAAAACCGGCTTAGTATTTTTCCCCGCCTTTGATTGGGCCATCAGCGAAACCCATCCTGAGCGGGAAGAACGTTTGCTCTACACTCAGGACCAGGTTTTCGAGGAGGGAATTCTGGACATTGAAGGATTGGTGGAATTCAATCCTACCCTGGTGACCATCAAGGACGTGGAGCGAGTCCATTTTTGTGTGCCAGAGGTGGAGGCGGTAATTACGGAGAGTCATAAAATTTCAGCAGGGGGCTGCAAGGCAGTTGCTGACGCAGTGCTGGAAAGCAAGGTGGATTGCGGCTTTGCTTTGGTGCGCCCTCCGGGGCACCACGCCATGCGCGTGGTCCACGGGGCCCGGGGTTTCTGCAATATCAACATCGAAGCAATTATGGTGGAGTACATCCGCCAAGCCTATGGAGTGGATCGTGTAGCCATTGTGGACACGGACTGCCACCACGGAGACGGCACCCAGAACATTTACTGGCATGACCCGGATACCCTTTTTATAAGCCTGCATCAGGACGGCCGTACCCTCTATCCTGGCTCCGGCTTCTCCAAGGAAATGGGGGGACCCAACGCTCTCGGCACCACGGTAAATATTCCCCTGCCACCAAATACTTCCGAAGAAGGGTTTCTCCAAGTAATGGATCGAGTGGTCCTGCCCATCCTAGATGAGTTCAAACCCGAGCTGATTATCAATTCAGCCGGTCAGGATAATCACTACAGTGATCCCATCACCGCAATGAACTTCTGCGCCCAAGGGTATGCGAAACTCACAGAGAAACTAAGGCCTCATATAGCAGTGTTGGAAGGGGGCTATTCCATCGAGGGGGCTCTCCCTTATGTGAACGTGGGGATAATCCTGGCGTTGGCTGGCATTGATTATTCCTGGTTGCGGGAACCCGACTACGATCCTGAGCGAATTGGTCAGAGTGCTGAGGTAGCAAGCCTCATCTCCGACACGTGTGAGCATGTGCTTGAGCAGAGACAGCGGTGTGCCTACAAGCGAAAAGAATATTTGGAGGGGAGTGAATTTGTCCAACGCAGCAAGACCGTTTTCTATGACACCGATAACATAGTCGAGGAACAAAGGGAGATGGTTCGGGTCTGCAGAGAATGTTCTGGGCTGGTGAAAATCGACTCTTATGCCGATACCGGTTATCATCTACTCGGTATCAGTGTGCCGAGGAAGGCGTGCCGCACCTGCGAGAAACTTGGCAGGAAATGGTTCGAAGAAGAGAGTGTCAAACGCTTTGATTTGGTTTGTCTGCAAGATCGGGTAGCCGATGAATATCAGGTGAAAAGGAAATGAGAGACCTAGTTTCATTGAAAGACTTCACCCCAGCTGATTTGGAGCTATGGGTCCAGAAGGGAGGACAGCCTGCTTTTCGAGCCAGACAGTTACTGAAATGGATGTATTCTCAGAATATTGAAGAGTTCCAGGCGATGACCGATCTGAGCAAAGAGTTTCGCGCCTGGCTCGCCCAACATGCACGAATCCCCTGCGTAATCACCGAAAAGGTACTCACTGATGACGACGGAACCCGCAAGCTCCTTTTTAATCTTCAGGATGGCGAGCGCATCGAAAGCGTTCTCATCGACGAGGGAGGGCGGCTCACTCTTTGCGTTTCTAGTCAGGTTGGTTGCGCTTTCGGCTGCAGCTTCTGCTTAACCGGCCAGGACGGCTTTCGCAGAAATCTTAGCGCTGGGGAGATCGTTGATCAGATCTGTGCCGCACGCCGTGAACTTAGTCCGGACGAACGGCTAACCAACCTGGTCTTTATGGGCATGGGGGAGCCTCTCGCTAATTTGCAGCAGGTGACCAAGGCCCTGGAGATAATCACCGCAGATCAGGGCCTCAATTTTTCCACAAGGAAAATAACGCTATCTACAGTTGGGTTGGTGCCGGAGATGCTGCGTTTGAGCCAACTGGTTCCCATAAAGTTGGCAGTTTCTCTCCATGCCGCAGATAACGATACGCGGTCTCGTATCATGCCCGTAAACCGTCGCTATCCCCTGGAAGAGTTGTTGAAGGCCTGCCGTCATCTGGAGGTGCCGCGGCGCCAGCGCATTACCTTTGAATACCTCTTGCTGGATGGTGTGAATGACTCAGCAGAAGCAGCCCGTAAGCTGGCAAAGCTCCTGAGGGGGCTTCGCGCCAAGATCAACATCATTCCGTTCAACGAATACCCGGGAGCTGGTTTTCAGCGCCCTTCCTCCACCCGCATCGCAGAGTTCCAGGAGATATTGCAGGAAAGACATTTTACCGCGACCGTGCGCCAAAGTCGCGGTGCCGGAATTATGGCAGCCTGCGGTCAACTAAGCCACTGTCATTAGCCATTACCCAAGGACTAAGGTTTCAGTATTCAGTTTCAGCTATTGACTTTCTTTTCCCTGACATCTGAAACCTGACACCCGAAACCTACACCCCTGAGATGTGGTGCTTGGAGTTTGGTATTCTGCCATGCACCACCACTCCATTACTCCAGTAGACTTCCGGGCGAGGTAGTACAACTGGCAACGACCACGCCCAAAATCGCGGCCTTGCGGCATCTTTTGGTGATATAGGTACATTATGATCTTATAATTAAATATAGTGGCTGTATATGTAATGACAGAGTGGGGATTAAAGTAATGTGAAGTTTCCTTCAAGCTTGGAGAGACTTCATTTAATAACGCATTGCTCTCGCTCCTAATGTCACCAAGAGGGGGCAATAAAAAAGACAGGGCTGTAATGCCCTCGACTTTGGGGTGTCAATATTAGCTGCAGCTTAGTTTTTCAATCTTATCCGGATTCCGAATAGACCTATAAGGCTAGCACTAAGTAAAATCAAGCTGGAGGCATTAGGAGATACCACTCTAGCTGCAGCAAAACTAGGCTAAGAATCTCCATACACGGGCGAGAAATCAACAC
>CAYFXH010000053.1:19876-27514 GCA_964346905.1 uncultured Desulfobacteraceae bacterium
ATAGATCTTCCACTCCTCGCCCTCTTTCAATAGTTCAAAAGACACAAGTCGGTAATCGCCGTCGTAAGCGGATATCTTTCCTTCCAGATAGCCTTTCTTATAGCCGTTCCCACTTGAGATTCGACGAGTGCTCCAGGAAACAGAGTCAAGACTCTTCCAATGCATTTGAGACATCGCAGAGGTAAATGTTCCTTTGTCAACGTTACTCTTTGTCATATTCGAAAATAAGCCGTATGCCTCTTCCAATCTATCATCCTGTATAAGAAACATGAATTCTTCCGCTTTCTCGGTTAACGGTGCCGTAAGTCTCAAAACAACGATGAAGAAAATGACTCCAATTATCAAGCCCACTATACCGACCTTGAGTAATTTTTTCATAAGATCCCTCTTTCACTTTTCTCCAAAGCCGTATGCTCAACTCATTATCTTTTACAAATGCAAGAAGGGTGCCCGATGAATAGAAAGGAAAAAAAATTTTAATTACGGCAACTTATCGGTATTTACTTTTGTGGGACATCTCGATAAATAGCAAAAATAGCCAGATGACCAAAATCCATTTTGCCAGAATGTCAAATTTGTCAGTCAGTAATCAGACACCAACTAGGAAAAAAAACTCTTTAAGACCAGGCACACCCACGGACTAGGTCTCCAAGATGGAAAGGCAAAACCCTATCACTGTACTCGAGCAACCAGGGAACTAGAGATGTGAAGACAAGAAAAAACCCCGACCGACCAGAATGCCGATTGGGGCCGTTTGTAAACTTTAGATTCCATCCCTTAATGCACACTTCCCCCACCAGAAGCTTCAGCCCAAGATCTTGAAAAAAAGCGGAGCCAAAAACTCCGCATTTTCTTGATTTAAACCAAGATATTGTAGCTGGGTCTCAAGAGGAAAAGTGGGGAGTATGATATCTACTTTTTTATGAAAGGGGCAGGAGAGTTTATATTCCTACGATTAAGATTAAGTTTTGCGACGCTAGTAACCGCGTGCGCTTATTTGAGTTGTGAAATTTGCTGTAAAAATGTGTCATTCTTGTTTCAGTGCTGCCTTGGCCTGGTGTAAACCCTTAAAAACCCATTTGCCTTTACTCCCTAATTGAATGGCTTTCTCAAAATGCTTGACAGCCAAATCATATCTCTCTGTTTTCAAGTATTCTGTCCCTAAGATTTTGTGCACAAATATAAGCCGTGAAGTTGGTTCAATACCAAGAGCCTCTGCCTTCTTCATCTCTTTTATTGCTTCATCATGCATTTCTTTACGATGGTAGAATGCTCCAAGCAGATAATGAGTCAAGCTCTCATCGGGGTCGATAGCTATTGCTTTTTTGTATTCTTCGATGACCATACTCCGAAATTTCCGTTCGTAAGCTAAACCCAATGCATGATGTGCCACAGCTATGTTAGGATTAATGGCTATTGCCTTTCTGTATTCCTCTATAGCTTTATTTAAATACTCTTCAGATTTGGGTTCGTAACCCTTTCTGTCCAGCATTTTGTAAATTTCTATGGCGTTATACCGATATGTTTGATATCGAGTTTGATATCGTGCTCCCCTAAATACATGGATTGCAGCTTCTTTTCTTATCCTCCCCCTAAGGACATCGTCAGCCATCATTTTTAACTGCCGTACACTCAGAAAGTAACGGGGATTATCATCTTCTGTCCCTGCAAAAGTATCTCGTGCACTTTCAAACTTCCCCTTTGCGCCATATATCAAACCTTTCTCATAAGGGTCTCGTGTGCTTTCAGTGTAAATCTTGGCGACCATTAAGCAACCCACTATCAACAGTACTATTTCTAAATAACTTAGCTTTCTCTTCATTTTCCCCAAGGAATTCCTTTTATTCGCGTTGGAAGTGTCGCTACCACACCAGTAATAATTTAAATAGGACTCTCGAAAATACGTGCAAAAAAAAAGCCAGAAATGCATTCGGTGAGCATAACAAAGGATGAAGCTTTAGGAAGGGATTCAATGCAGATAATTATGGGAACTGCAAACTCATCTCTGACACTGTGAAAGTATCGATTACATCCCTTAATTCACAGTTTACTGAAATCTATTCCAACACAAGATATTGGTAACGATACGGACAAAAAAGCCCCCCACTGACCAGTCCAGCAACCAAGGCCAATGGGGGCAACCCATAAAGGGGCACCAAGGTAGGGCGAACAGGGAACAACACCCTACGCGATACGCAACTTAGCATGACCAGTGTGGATGCCGCAACAAAAAAACTGAACCGAAGCTCCGTCAGTGGGCCTTGAGAAATGAATCTATCATTTATCCCGTGAGAGTTGATCTTCGATTTCAAAACCGCGTTGCTCTAGGGCATATTTTAGAAACTTTCTTTCGGCTCTTCTGAGGTCAGTATCTAAGTAATGGTCGAGATTCTCTGGAGTTCTAAACAATTCTCTATATTTCTCCAATAGTAATTGTATTCCGGATTTGCACTTCGAATCTTTGGCCATTACACTTTCTCATCGAAAACCCCGCTGGCCCCGGTTGCCCTTTGCCATGGTCTGCGCGGACGGCCTGCGGGGTAACCGATATTCCTAAACAATGAGCTAATAGATAGATGTGCAATTATTTTGTACTGAAGAAAAAATAGAGTCAAGCGATTTTTTCATTAATATCAAATATTTATTAACATCTACGAGATTGTTAATTTGTAGAAAACTCCCCTAATATCCGCATATTCTAGCCAAACTCTTTTAACATTTTACTTACATTGCGGAACAAAAAAACCGTAGCAACTAGGAAGAAAGTGAGTTCTACACTTCATTGCTAGGGCTCTAGATCATAGTACTTTGAGAAAGCACTATTTTTCAGAGCAGATGTATACACCGCCATGGTATTCTTTTTCATAAATGGCAGGATTTTTCATATAGGTATCTACGCGAGCGCGAAATACCCTGGTGGCCGCATCAGCCGGCCAGTCGGCTGACAGCGCGGTTAAGGCTTGCATACTCTGGCCAAATTGCCTGGCTTTAAGTAACTCTCTAGCCACTTGAAATTGCTCGATGAAAGAATCCAGTCGATCGCTTAACTCGTCTCGTGTAAATACTTGATATATTTTTATTGGACTGCTTTTCCCCTTAACTTGAACGACATCCAATTCTCGAACTTTTATCTCGGGGTCAGCATTGGGCTCGAGGCATTCTTGTAGTGAGTTAAAGGAAGATTCACTGATAATAATTTGGACCCCATACTGCTTAGTCAAACCTTCAAGCCTGGCAGCCAAATTCACCTCATCACCCAACACGGTATATTCCATCCGATTGGAAGCTCCCATGAGACCTGCTACTAATGGACCGGTATTAATGCCTACCCCAACACGTATCGCCCTTCCACGTTCCTTTTCCAGTGTCCGATTAAATTCGTTTAATGCCTCTATCATGTCAAGGGCCGCCAGGATAGCGTCTTTAGCATCACAGTTGCGAGTAACGGGTACACCGAAAAGTGCCATGATGGCATCTCCGAGATACTTGTCAATGTTGCCGCGATGTGCATCGATACAGCCGCTCACTTTGGTAAAATAAGCATTCAATAAATCCAACAGTTCCACTGGATTCAAACCTTCCGAAAGGGTTGTAAATCCCCTGATATCGGAAAATAAGATGGTGGCTGTTCTTTCTTCCCCTCCCAATTGCAACTCACTTTTTAGAATCTCGTCGGCTATCTCCGTGGATACAACCTTATTCATCACTCCTCTGATTCGTTCCTTCTCACTAAGCCCCTGAACCATTTGATTAAAGGCTTTGCTTAACTGTGAAAATTCATCGCGAGTTTTGATGTTAACTCGATGCTTATAATTCCCCCTCTCAACTTCAAGGGTACCTGCCCGTAACGCATCTATGGGACGCGAAACACTCAAGGCCAACAGGAAACTGACCAATAATCCTACTGCGATGCCACCAGCACCGAAATGCGTTATGATCTGCTCTAATTTCTTGACAAAGGCCAGCTGCCTATCTAATGATTTAGCGATGATATAAGGAGGCAATACTTCGCTGTCATCCCAAATACTTAGATGTAAAAACCGTTCATTGCTGATTGGCACAACCGCAGGTTCGGCAAAGGACGATCTATTAGAGGCATTATTCAAAAAGGTGGCGAACACTTGTTTGGGTGAGTATCGATCATTGATCAACTGTAAGTCGGTGGAGAGAATAATTTCGTTTTTTTGAAAAAAAGCAAGGTCCGCTTGGCTTACTGCCTTAATTCTCGCTAAGTCTTCTTTGGACCAGGTCAAACCCACCACAATAATTCCAATGACTTCCTCAAAATCAGCCATACCGATCGTTAACGGAAAAGCCATTATTTGTATGCTACGATTACGGTGGATGAGAAACCCCGCCCCCGGTCTTCCCTCGAGACTTGCCCTGTAGAAATTTTGTCTGGGCAATAGGTAGCCTAGATCTTTACTCGCACGGTTGATGGCAAGGCCTTTGCCGTCGGCATTAGCTACATAGAGCATGCTCAATTTGGGGTATTTGGTAAGAATTTCGTTCTCAACAATGTCATCGCAGGTCACCTTATCAAGGGTTTCATCTGTCAAGATTACTCGTATGAGCTCATTTCCACTCAGACCCGCTGCTATCTCGTTCAAGCGAGTCAGCCTATCCTCCATGAGGCTAGAGACCATTGCTTTGGTTATTGTGAAGTCCCTTTTGATATTTTTGATAGCTTTGGCTTCGATTTGGGCCCGGAGAATGACAAAAATTCCCACTGACAATGCAAGGATAATGGAAGCGATTAAAAAGGTTAGTTTATATTTGAAGGAGAACATAGTACCCACTCGCCTATGTGGCTAATAACCACGGGTTCTTCCGTACGGATCGCCGAACTTATTCGCATGTTCCTTGATCTGGCGAAACGATTTTTTGCTTTTTAGGGTGAAACTCAGCGAAAGTGGCTCGTTGGCGACAACGATTTTCTTTTCGGCCGCTCCACCCAGAATATGCCAAACCTTTATGGTGTATTCACCCGGCGGCACGTTCTTAATAGTGAAATGGCCCTCGCTATCAGTGACATTGTAGTAGTGGTTAGACAAAACAAATACATCTGCAATCATTCTTTGATGAATATTACAGTAGATCTTATGCTCCCCTAAAACATTGAATTTCACTGACTTATATTCTCCCTTTGGATAGCGCGCTAGATCAAATGGTTCGTCTTTATGAGGAGAGAATACATTGTGCCGTACATTGTCCGAGTTTAAAAACCGAACTTCCTGACCTTTAATTACAGGTAGCAGGCGGGGGATATACTGTTTGTTTTTCTGATCGATCAGAACGGGTCTCCGAGGTGGAGGGGTATTGAAACCATCAAGATAAACTACCGCATTGGCAAAGCTTTTCAGAGATTTTGTGCCGAAGACAAAATCTCTCAAAACTTTTACTTCTCCATCAATATCAGCAGCTTCGACCGAAACACTTACCGCCAATCCCAAAACTAACAACAAAAATCCGATGAATATACTTTTACCTATCAGGCCAGGCGAGTTAGTAAGCACCTCTAGCCCGCCAAGAGGAGGAATAAGGTTCTTTTGAATCTTAGACCAGACTACTTTAGTTAGCATTGGACCCAACTTTCGTTCTCATGTCCAAGAGGCAAAGCACAAATGTCTATGACCATTTTAGAATCTCATGAATAGCATGGTAATAATGAATTTAAAGATCGTCAATACTAAAAGCCACCATTTTAGTAGGGATTATTGTGAAAAAATTTTGGGGAACCAAAAATTCACACTTTCCCCACCAGGAAACTCAACACAAGATGTGGGATGTGCTCTGAAATAGCCTAAGTGTAGAGTATGTAATGTCCAGTCAGGCCACAGAAACAACGGAGGTGTATGCCCCCTCCGACTGCAGCGTCCCACTTAATTAGGCTTGCATTATAAGTGCTACGGGCAGCCGAGTGACCTATTCATTTCTTCAACTTCATTGATATATTTGTCGATCGGCTTGTCTTTGATTGCTGCAGTCGCCTGAATGTCTCTTTGCAAGTTATCACAATACCATACCCAAACAAGTAGAACTTTTGACGGTGAAGACTCTTCTCTATCATAAAAATCATACTGGAAGATATACTTTTTTAGTCCATCTATTTTCAACATTTCTTCTCTTGTTAGATTTGCCTTCACATCTGATTCTAATCTCATCAAGGAAAAGATTATCGTCAAGAAAGCATTAATATTTTTTTTCGCTCTTCTCTTGTCGAGGGTGGATCAGGATAACAATTAATAGCTACTCTCAACGATGAATTGTCTTTTCGATATTGTACTTCTCGATTTAATCCAGTGCTCTCTTCCATAAGTACCCATCCTTCACTAACTGTTGATGGATGAAGATAGTCAAATGGTATGTCTACTCTAAGCCATGGGGTTAACTCTATGGCCTTGTTGTAATCAGAGTTGGCCCTGCCATACCGGCCCTTACCTTCAGCATAGGCAAGCCCCCGATTGTTGTAGGCAATAATAGACTTCGGGTTTATCTCTATTGCCTTGGTGTAATCAGAGATTGCCTGGTCATACTGGCCTTTGTCTGCATAGGCTTTCCCTCGATTGATGTAGGCCATAACAGACTTCGGGTTTATCTCTATTGCCTTGGAGCAATCGGTGATGGCCTTCTCATATTGGCCTTGGCAATAATAGGTAAATCCCCGATGGTGGTAAGCCATAGAATACTTTGGGTCTAGCTTTATGGCCTTGTTGTAGTCAGAAATGGCCTTATCATACTGCCGTTTCTTAAGATAGGCTTTGCCCCGAGCACGGTAGGCTATAGCAAATCCTGGGTTTATCTCTATGGCCCTGTTATACTCGCCAATTGCTTGATCCCCTTTCCCCTTGATTGCGTAGACCGCTCCCTTGAAGAAATGAATAGCTGTCTTGCTTTCTATCTTTTGGAAAGTTACATCTTCAATGACTTTCAAGGATTCTTTTGTAGATCCCGAGAACGGGTCGACCTTCAAGGCCTTTTCAAATTCCTCTTTGGCCTCTTTGAATTTCCCTTCAGCAGCATAGTCCACACCTTTAATCAAGATTTCATCAGTAACACTTACTGTCGTGTGAGGCGGATAGGTTGCGCAAGCCGAAACTAGCACCATCATTACCGCCAAAGCTAACTTTTTCATGGGGTGACTCCTTGCAAAAATACTGGTGAATGGGTTGTAGCGTTAGTAGAGCAAGGGGAGAGCGAAAAGATGGAGCAGAAAGTGAAGAGGTATTATGAGGATGCGCTAGCGAAGGAATCTCAGATTACTATCAGGTTACCAAGAAATGAACGAACCACCAAGAAAAAATATGCCTGCAAGGCGCTACGGGTGTGAAACTGTGGATTACATCCTCCACACTTCCCCCACCAGAAGCTTCAGCCCAAGATCTTGAAAAAAAGCGGAGTCGAAAACTCCGCATATTCTAAGCTTAAACCAAGATATTGTAGCTGGGTTTCAACAGGCAAAGTGGGGATTAAAGTATGTAATCCACACTCTAGGTGGGCTAGTTTGGACTTCGATTGAACACACTCACGCTGAGCAATGGAATTATGCAAGTATGATTAGCATATCTTAAATTTTGACGGATGGTCAGGAGTAAACATATATAGCAGGCAACTTAAATTGCGAGATTAACGGGTCAA
>CAYFXH010000054.1:0-20434 GCA_964346905.1 uncultured Desulfobacteraceae bacterium
TGGCCTCGGTGGTCAGAAGCAGTGACGCCACACTGGAGGCGTTCTGCAGGGCAAAGCGCACCACCTTGGTGGGGTCGATAACTCCGGCCTTGGTAAGATCCTCATACTGCTCGGTCTCAGCGTTGAAACCAAAGGCCCCCTTTTCGTTCTTCAGACGCTCAACCACCACCGAACCCTCATGCCCGGCGTTATTGGCAATCTGCCGAACCGGCTCCTCCAAGGCCCGCTTCAATACCTTAACTCCAAGCTGGTCTTCACCCTCCAGCTTGACCTTGTCCAGGATTGGAATGCAGCGGAGCAGGGCCACGCCACCACCAGGTACAATACCCTCTTCAACCGCAGCCCGAGTGGCGTGCAGGGCATCCTCCACCCGTGCCTTCCTCTCCTTCATCTCGGTCTCAGTGGCAGCGCCAACGTTAATCACCGCCACCCCACCAACTAACTTGGCCAACCGTTCCTGAAGTTTCTCCCGGTCCCAATCAGAGGTGGTCTCTTCAATCTGAGTGCGGATCTGCTTTACCCGGCCCTCAATAGCCTCCCGGGTGCCAGCACCATCCACGATGGTGGTGTTGTCTTTGTCCACCCGCACCGTCTTGGCAGAACCCATATCATTGATGCTCACATTCTCCAGCTTGATACCCAGATCCTCGGAAATCACCTGACCACCACTGAGAATGGCAATATCTTCCAGCATGGCCTTGCGCCGATCACCAAAACCAGGTGCCTTCACCGCACAAATCCGAAGGGTGCCCCGCAGCTTGTTCACCACCAACGTGGCCAGAGCCTCACCCTCCACATCCTCGGCAATGATCAACAGGGGCCTGCCCATCTTGGCAATCTGCTCCAAAATGGGAAGCAGATCCTGCATGCTGCTGATCTTCTTCTCGTGAATCAGAATGTAGGGCTCCTCCAAAACCACCTCCATACGCTCGGCATCTGTGACAAAGTAGGGCGAGATGTAACCGCGGTCAAACTGCATCCCTTCCACCACCTCCAAGGTGGTCTCCATGGCCTTGGCCTCCTCCACGGTGATCACACCCTCTTTGCCCACCTTGTTCATGGCCTCGGCTATAATGTTGCCGATGGTCTCGTCATTGTTGGCACTGATGGTACCAACCTGAGCGATTTCCGTCTGGTCCTTGGTGGGCTTGCTCAGCTTCTCCAACTCTTCCACTGTAGCAGCAACCGCCTTCTCGATACCCCGCTTCAGGGCCATGGGATTATGGCCCGCCGCCACCAGCTTGGAGCCCTCGTAATAGATGGATTGGGCCAGGATGGTGGCCGTGGTGGTGCCGTCGCCGGCCACATCTGAGGTCTTGCTGGCCACTTCCTTGACCATCTGGGCGCCCATGTTTTCGAACTTGTCCTCCAGCTCTATCTCCTTGGCCACGGTTACCCCATCCTTGGTGATGGTGGGTGAACCCCATGATTTCTCCAGAACCACGTTGCGGCCTTTGGGTCCCAGGGTTACCTTTACCGCATTGGCCAGGGTGTCCACACCTTTCATGGTTTTTTCCCTGGCCTCGCTGTAGTATTTGATCTCTTTTGCAGCCATTGAACTAATCCCTCCTTTTTGACGAGGAAGCCTCGTCCCTATTTGATTACAGCAAGAATATCGTCCTCGCGCATGATCAGATGTTCCTCGCCATCGATCTTGATGTCTGTTCCCGCATACTTCCCGAACAGGATTCGATCCCCCTTCTTCACGGTTGGTGGGTTAACCTTACCATTCTCGAGGATCTTCCCTTTGCCAACGGCAATTACCTTGCCCTGCTGGGGTTTTTCTTTGGCTGTGTCGGGGATAATAATACCTCCCGAGCTTTTCTCCTCTTCCTCGATCCGCTTAACGATAATCCGATCGTGCAGTGGTCTCAGCTTCATACCATCACTCTCCTTTTTTCATGTGGCACCTTCCTGGGGTGCAGCATAGGTTTTGATCCAGTGGGGTTTGAGCCTTTCCTGTACAATTGTTAGCACTCATCATTGATGAGTGCTAACACTGAGAAGATTACTGATTAAAGGAAAAAATTCAAGCACCAAAAATCACTTTTTTAAGCTGTCAAAGAAAGTTATTCGAGAAAATTTACCAATAAGCTCAATATCTCAGGTTTTTTCTAATTTATTTGATCTATTACTTCGTCTGAACGCAGTGAGAAAAGAAGACAGTGCTGCTCACACACGGATTAGCGGGCTATACGCTCGTTGAGAATTACCTTGACAAACACTATAGCCTTGGGCATTGTTAGCGCCAGATTGTCTTGAGGCCGAGCCTAGAGAGATGAGGAGTTCCTCATGACCGCGAGCAAAGGATACGAAATTAAAGGAACGTGGGCTGGGTGTGCTTGCGGGTTCATCGTATCCTAAGGAGATTGAGTCCGAGACAATCGACACGGAGAACACTGAGATCACTTGCCCCGAGTGCGGCCAGGTACATCTGGAGCAGGTAACGACTGTTCGTCCTGAGTTTGCCGCGCAGTACAGTTCAGCGAGCAGCTCAACCCCGCTTTGCCTCAATCGCCAAAGTGGGGTTTTCGTTTTGCGGTTGTCATTTGCATCGCAGAAAAAAAGATCCCTCTCGGTTATAATTTCTGGAATTTTTTATCAAAGGCTCGGTGGCAACTTTGCGAGGCAGGGAACAACGAGGCAGATTCTAGCAGGTTTGGCTACGAGGTGAGAAATTGAAATCTCATAATAACTCCATCACCATTGGAAAAAACGGCAAAGGCATATTGGCGGAAATGACCGTTGCAGCCGGGACAGACCGGGTTTGGCAGGTTCTCACTTCGTTTGAGGAAATGCCCTTACATTTGAGTGGATTGAACGAGAGCAAAGTCTTAGAAAGGGAGGGCAACTACCGCCTCGTGGAACAGATGACGAAAGTGGGAATCCCACTGTTATCAATTTCTTTTCGAGTTCTCATGGACGTTGTGGAGGATAAACCCTTCCTCCATTTCAGCCAGCGTAGAGGATCGTTTGCCTCCTTCCGCGGCCATTGGAGGATTGAAACAGCACCCCAGGGCAATGGAACCCGGATACGGTATTATTTAGAAGCGAGTCTGGCTCAGAGACTGGGAGTTCCTCAGCTTGACAATCCCGTTACTCGTATGATCAGGCAAAACTTGCAGCAACTAGCTACCTGGATAGATAATTCGGAAACTTGAAAATTGAGGAATGTAGAGATTTAGGAATTAATCATAGTACATTTCAATCCTTTAATTTCCCCATTTCCCAATTCCTGGATTCTCACATTGAGAGTTTGCTATGTCACGACATCGGCATGAATTTCTAAAAGCATACGACGGGAACATGGCCTTTGGCTATTCCCGAGAGGAAGACGAGCGGTCCCTTATTGCATTTCTGCAAAAGTTCTCCGACGATGACCTCATGAAGCTGCTGGGTAGCCGACTAACTGACTCGGAGATCGAGGAACTGGTGGACCGGCTTACCGCGTTGATGAAAAGACATTTAAACGAGGCGGAGTACCATCGTTACTTTCTCAAAGACTAGCAGGCATAGAGCATAGAGCATAGAGCATGGAGCATGGAGTATCTGAAAAAATTGGTTTACTCTATGCCCTATGCCCCATGCCCTGTGCCTTCTACAGTTTGTGGTTCAATGAATTGAGGGGTTCAAGCTAAGGTGCGCCATGGCGTTTAAGGAGGAACAATAGATGGCAAGGCGGATTTTCAACTTTAACGCGGGCCCCGCTGCGCTACCGATAGAAGTTCTTGAAGAGATTAAGGCGGAGTTTTTGGATTTTAGGGGATCTGGCATGTCCATAACCGAGGTGAGCCACCGTTCCAGTTGGTTCGATGAAGTGATCAACGATGCCTCGAGTCGGGTGAAACGGCTCCTTAAGCTGGGGCAAGAGCATGAGGTCCTCTATGTGCAGGGAGGGGCGAGCCTACAATTCTCCATGGTACCAATGAATTTGTTAGCTGATAACCAGGCTGCTGACTACGTAAACACGGGCTCCTGGTCTGCCAGGGCCATAAGAGAGGCGCAGATTCTTGAGAAAAAAGTGCGGGTGGCGGCCTCGTCGGAAGACCGTGATTTCACCTATATTCCAAAGAACATCACTTTCAATCCCGATGCTGCCTACGTGCACATCACCTCCAACAACACCATCCGAGGTACCCAATGGCAGAGCTTTCCTGATACCGGAGATGTGCCCTTGGTAAGTGACATGTCTTCTGACATCATGGGCCGTACCCTTGATGTGGCGCCGTTCGGACTCATTTATGCAGGCGCCCAGAAGAACTTAGGGCCATCGGGTGTCACCCTAGTCATCATTCGACGAGACATGCTGGAACGGGTACCGGATGGGCTGCCCACCATGTTGAAGTACACCACGTATGCTGCCAAAAACTCACTGTACAACACGCCTCCGTGTTTCGCCATTTATGTGCTCCAGCTGGTGATGAAATGGCTCGAGGAAAGCATAGGCGGCGTTGCCGAGATGGAGCGGATGAATGCAGAAAAGGCAAATCTTCTCTATACCTACCTGGATGAGCGCGATTTCTATTGGGGCACCGCGGAAAAGGAAGACCGGTCAATCATGAACGTCACCTTCCGTTTGTCAGATCAATCTCTCGAGGAGACCTTTGTTGCTGAAGCCCTGGCAAATGATCTGGGCGGTCTCAAGGGCCATCGCTCTGTGGGCGGATGCCGAGCTTCAATCTACAATGCCACAAGCCTGGAGGCAGTTCAGGCCCTGGTCTCCTTCATGGCCGAATTTGAACGCAAATACGGCTAAGGCGCCTAGCGCATAGAGCAAAGCGCATGGCGAATATACGAAGCTTCTAACACCCTGTGGACTTCATTGTACTTTGAGCCAGTTGGGAGTCTGTCAAAATCCAGGCCATAAACCCAGATGTCCATTCTTCAACCCAGGCTTTTTGCTATGCGCTATGCGCTTAATGCCAAGCGACGGTAGTCTTGCTTTTCTTTTACCGCATTAATGGTACCATTGCAGTGGGTGCTCCCTGGTGGCGCTTTCTGGTTTCCAGAGCGCCAGCAGGGATTGTCCTCAAGTCCACCCGAGCCTTCCCACCCTACCACCCCACCACGAAAATGTGCCTCCGTCTCATGCTCCAAGACCTCAGAGAGCGACGCTGCCAAAACCTGGTGGACGTCGGCTGTGGCAGCGGCATTCTCGCGCTGGCAGGGTTGAAACTTGGGGTGGACCGTGCTGTAGCTCTGGATATCAGTCTTCAGGCCCTCGTCACCAGCCGCGCCAATGCTGCGCTAAACCGGTTGGAGGGGCGGCTCATGCTTGTCAGAGGCTCGGCCGAAGCAGTGGCCGGCAGTTTCGATCTGGTGCTGGCAAATTTGCCCATGCAGGTGCTCGTTGAGAAACTTCCCGAACTAACGCGCCTGAGTGGAATCGCAGGATCACTGGTGCTGTCGGGATTTCAGGATGTGGACAAGTACTTTCTGCAGGAGGAACTGAGTCGTCATGGGCTCAGGGCGAACCGTTGGTTAAGTGCGGACCTCACGTTCCATGGCGTGCCCCCATCGGGGAGTTTCACCTGGATGGCCATTCTCGCTCATGGGGAGAAAGGTGGGCAGTAAGTACGAGGAGATGCCTAAAACCCTGAATTGCTCAATACGGTTATTACATTCTGATTTCTCGGCGTAGATCCTCTGATATCTGGCGGGTGAGATGAACCACTCGTTCGGCCATAGATTCGCTCAGCGTCCCGCAGCCGCAGCTAGGTGTTATGATGGACTGGCGAAAGATAGTTTCCAGCGAAAGATCATTACCCACCAACTGCCCTACCTGCTGGCGCCAGCGGCTGACCAGGGATTCAGCATTCTCTTGATTGAGATCGTCCACATTAAGGGTGGGAACGATACCCCAGGCCACAATACCGCCCTGATCCACAAATGTAACAATGTTTTGGCGATAGAGGGCAAAGCGTTCAAAGTAGCCATAGGCATCGAAATTGATCACATCCAGAGAAATTCCAAAAAAAAGAGACCAGTCAGTGTTTGCGCAAACATGAACCCCGGCAAGGCCGCCGGCTTGCTGGATATGGCTGGCAACCTCATCAAGCATGGAAGTAACTTCTTCTGCTGAAACGCTGATGAAGGCCGATGACCCGAAGCCAGCCAAAGCTGGTTCGTCAATGAATACAATGGCAGGACATGAAAACCTGCTCAACTGCTCGGTCTGCCACTGGGCCTTGAGCGCCAAGGTCTTAATCACCACATCACGCAGCCGTGGATCATACAGGGCAAGCCGGTCGTTCTCATCTTTGAGGGTCGCCAGCAGAGTAAAGGGTCCAGTGATCTGACCCTTTACCGCAGCAGGTGGTAGTTGTTGACTCGCCAAACGCTCCAAGAAGGCGAAAAAGGTCCTGCCAGCGTCGTCTCCAAGACGGAAGCGGGACTGATCCAAGGAAAGCTCGCCATTAGTGACCGCCAGGTATTCTTCATAAAAGTGGAGAAGCTCCGCTTCAAAGCTCGGATCTGCAGTATCAAACCGGGTGCGGTCATTCTGACAAACTAAGCCGGGCAGCCCTTCGCTATACTGCACCATCATCTGTTCCATGGGGTAGAGGGGGAGCTGAGGCCACCCGGGGATCTCGCGTATTTCATCTAAGACCAGCTCTATGGCCCTCTGCCGATCTTGGTGCGGTAGGCTGCCAACTAGGGTTGCGGCGCCGCCCGGCAACCTTTTCTTCACCTTTTCAGACAAGACTTAGCCTCCGCGCTTTTACCTCCAGACAATGCCCCAGGATACGGTCCCGCTCTTCCTGGACACAATGGGGACGAGAGATCTGAAATCTGGGTATCACACGACCATGGATGTGTCAATGGCAGAGCGCTGAGAGTTCGGCAATTGAAGCTGATTTTACAGCGGTTTGACAGCGCGAAAAAGGTTGACAAAAAGTAGCCGATTGATTAGACTGCCTTACGCTTGAGCGGGCATAGCTCAGTTGGTAGAGTACGAGCTTCCCAAGCTCGGTGTCGCGGGTTCGAGTCCCGTTGCCCGCTCCATCGGTTCGTCCAGCAGAGCTGGCAAGAACGCCGGAGGGAGCACGGCGAGAAGCCGCTATGCGTATCCCTTTTTGAGGTAGCCGCGCGGTGGAGAGCGATTCACCGGCAGCAAGCTTACTTCGATTAGTGGATGTATAGGTTATAATCTTATTTGCTTCAAAAGCTACCTTTTGTAGTCAATTTCGTTATAATCTAGTCTGCTAAGAGAAGTGGGTGCGAGCCCACTTTTTTTTGTACATGAACGAAGAGACCCAAGCACAGACTCAACACCGGGTAGAGGAACTTGCTGAATCCCTCGTGACCTCAGAGGGAATGGAATTGGTGGATCTGGAGTATCGCAGAGAAGGACGCCGTTGGGTACTTAGACTCTTTATCGACAAAGACGGTGGCATCACCCTCGACGATTGTGCGTCCATCAGTCGGCAGTTGGGAGATCTCCTGGATGTAAAGGATGTAATTCCCCATGCCTACGTTCTGGAAGTCTCTTCGCCCGGCTTGAATCGGCGGTTGAGGAAGAAGGAAGACTTTTCCCGCTTTGCCGGACGGAAGGTTGAGCTGCGGTTGGTCTCGGCCATAGATAGTCGGAAAAAGATAGTTGGAAACCTCGTGGGAATTGAGCGCGAGGAGGTGATTGTGGTGGCTCCAGAGGGTCGTTTCTCCATAGCCCTGAAGGACATTGCCAAAGCCAACTTGGTATACGAATTCTAATTTTTGCAGATTGGGCATGGGATATTTTCTGATAATGCGAACACCATCTATACGTATCTGCGAAAATCCATATGGTCGTTTCGTGAACAAGGAGAACAGCGGAGATGATCCCGGATTTAAAGAGGTTAATCGAACAGGTCAGCAGAGATAAGGGCATTGACCGAGAGGTGCTTATTTCCACCTTGGAGGAGGCCATGCGCTCTGCAGCCAGGAAGAAGTTTGGCCATGATCTTGACCTGGAAGTAGCCTACAACGAAGAATACGGAGAGATCGAGGCCTTTCAATTCAAAGAAGTCGTGGACGAGGTGGCCGAGCCGCTGCTGGAGATCTCGCTGGATGAGGGTCGTGAACTGGATCCCGAATGTGAGGTGGGCGACAGCCTGGGTATGAAACTTGACACCGACACCTTCGGTCGCATTGCCGCCCAGTCCGCCAAGCAGGTCATTATCCAGAAGATGAAGGATGCAGAGCGAGAGATAATCTACGAAGACTACAAGGACCGTCGTGGCGAGATTATCAATGGCATTGTTCAACGAATTGACAAAGGAGGGATAACCGTTAACCTGGGTCGGGCTGAGGCTGTTATTCCTTACCGGGAGCAGGTGCCTCGTGAAACCTACCGGAGGGGCGATCGCATCCGGGCTTACGTGCTCGAGGTCAACAGAGAATCCCGCGGGCCGCAAATTATCCTTAGCCGAACCCATCCAGATTTCCTCACCAAACTCTTCACCATAGAGGTGCCCGAGATTGCCGAGGGGATCGTCACTATTATGGGGGCGACTCGGGAACCTGGAAGCAGGGCTAAGATAGCGGTGACCTCCAAAGATCCTGACATTGACCCGGTGGGCGCCTGCGTGGGAATGAAAGGATCTCGAGTGCAAAGTGTCGTTCAGGAGTTGCGGGGCGAAAAGATTGATATCATCGACTACAACCCAGATCCTGCCAAGTTCGTGTGCAATGCTCTGGCACCTGCTGTTATTTCCAAGGTTGTCATTGATCAGACAAATCGGCTCATGGAGGTGATCGTTCCTGATGATCAGCTCTCGCTTGCTATCGGCAAACGGGGTCAAAACGTCAGGTTGGCGTCGAAACTCGCCGAGTGGCGTATTGACGTCAAGAGTGAGACTAAGTACCAGAAATCACTTAAAGAAGGTTATGAATCGCTGTTGGCGCTGCCAGGTATCGGAGATGCCACTGCCGAGCATCTGTATGAGGCTGGTTTTGCCTCGGCGGAAGAATTGGCGAGCGGTCAGGCCGAAGAACTGGTGGTTATTCAGGGTATCAGTCAACAGAAGGCTGAGAAGTTTATTGATGCAGCCAAGAGCTACGTGGTTGAGCAAGAGAAGGCGGAAGCAGAGGCGGAGGTCAGCGAAACTGAAGAGGGTAGCGAAGAATAATGGGGAGCAAGGGTGGGAAGCGAAGAGTGGGGCAGCGCACCTGCATTGTCTGTGCCAGCAAAAGGCCCAAACTGGAGCTGCTTAGGTTGGTGCTGGTTGGTGAGACCAGGGTGCGTTTGGATCGACGTCAAAGGTATCATGGCCGCGGTGGTTATGTATGCTCTAGGCCAGAATGTTTGGCGCGGCTCAAGCTGTCTCACCTCCAAAGGGCATTCCGCCAGTCGCTACCCAATGGTGCTTGGGATCCCGCTCTGGCAATGGTGGAGACTCTCCAGAGCTGTGGAAAGCAATTCTGGGAGTAGACAGATGCAGTCAAGCACGTCCACGTTTGCTTATGAGGGTTAGTACAGCTTAGGTAAAGAATAATAAGGCAATGCAACAAGCTAGAGATGTCACTTACTCGTAAATGATTTGGATTCTTGCAACGCTCATGGAATGATGGAAAGTAGGAATCATGGATGATGGACCGAAAAAAATAAGTCAGTCGCTCGTCTGGGTGTATATTTCTGTGGACTTAATACTCCACCATTCTAATCGCGAGCGGAGCCAATAAAAGGTAACTCGGGGGGTTACATGGCGAAGTTGAGGGTGTACGAATTGGCAAAAGAACTGGAAGTGGCCAACAAGGATCTCCTTGAGCGGATAATCAGCTTGGGCATTCAGGTCAAAGGCCACATGAGCTCTCTGGATGAAGAGCAGGCCCAATTGGTTCGGGACACGGTGGCAGGCCGGTCCCGGCAACTGATTGAGGAAAAGCGGGTTCGACGAGGAGTCATCCGCAGACGGCGAAAGATAGTGAAGACCGAGGCCCCGCCTGAGCCGGTGGAGATCGAAGCAATGGTAGAGACAGCACCCCCCGTCGAAGCTCCCACCGAGGTGCAGGTGGAAACAACGGTCACCCCGGAAGCGGTCGTCGAGAAAGAGTCGCCACCGGTTTCAGCTGAAGAGCCAACCCTCGAGCCCGCAGAAGAGAAGGTTGAACTGGAGAGGGTAGTTGGGAAAGAGGCGGAACCGGATAAAAAAGTAGCGGAGAAGGAAAAGAAAGTTAAGAAGCCCCGGCGACGAAAAAAGAAAGAGCGCGCCGCCAAGATTATTAAACTTCCTGAGCGAACTCCGAAGGTTGATCCTGAGACGATACCGGAAAAAGAGGCCGAGCTTGAGCAATCAGCAAAACCAGTGGTGGAACCGGTGCAACCCGAAGCCCCCATACCAGAAGTTGAGCCCGATGGGGAAGAGAGGCTGGCCAAGGTCAAGAAGAAGAGAGGCAGACGGACAAGGCCTGCAGAGGATGAGGATTGGCCTCCCAGACGAAAAGTGCCGAGCCGACGCAAAGAAGTGGTAAGCGGAGATGAGCTCTACGAGAAACGCCCCATTCCGGGCCGGGTCATGAGGGGACGCAAGGTAGCACGTGCTGTTGCCAAAGATGTAAAGAAAACCGAGATCACCATACCAAAGGCGGTCAAGCGGCGACTCAAACTTGACGAGGCTATTACGGTAGCTAATCTAGCAAAACGCATGGGAGTCAAGGCTTCTGAAGTGATCAGGAAGCTCATGGAAATGGGCCTTATGGCGACTCTAAACCAGGCGATTGATTTTGACACTGCGGTGCTGGTGACAGCAGAATTTAACTACGAGGCGGAGAAAGTAGGCTTTGAGGAGGCGGAATTCATCCAGGCCGCACCCGATCGGGAGGAAGACCTTGCACCTCGGCCGCCGGTGGTAACCATCATGGGACACGTTGACCATGGCAAAACCTCACTGCTTGACGTCATCCGGCAAACCAATGTGACTGAGGAGGAAGCCGGCGGTATCACGCAGCACATTGGCGCCTACCATGTGCGGCTGGATGGCGGTGAAGTGGTTTTCCTGGACACACCAGGCCATGAGGCTTTCACTGCCATGCGGGCCCGTGGTGCCCGGGTAACCGACTTGGTGGTTCTCGTGGTAGCGGCGGACGACGGTGTCATGCAGCAGACCGTAGAGGCAATCAACCATGCCCAGGCAGCAGAAATCCCTATTCTGGTGGCCATCAATAAGATAGACAAGGACAATGCCGACCCCGAGAGGGTCAAACGGGAGTTGTCTGAGAGAGGACTGACCCCGGAGGAGTGGGGTGGCGATACCACCATGGTGGAAGTGTCGGCCAAGGAGAAGATCGGGCTGGATGAATTGCTCGAGCTCATCTTGCTCCAGGCTGAACTGATGGAACTGAAGGCTAATCCTAACAAAATGTCGAGGGGGCGAGTGATTGAGGCTCGGCTGGACAAGGGGAAGGGAGCGTTGGCCACCGTCTTGGTGCAGGAGGGGACCCTGCGTAGCGGGGATCCCTTCGTCTGCGGCACCTTTTACGGCAGGGTGCGAGCCATGTTAGACGACCTCGGGCGCAAAGTGGAGGAGGCGCTGCCGTCCAAGCCCGTGGAGGTCCACGGCATAACAGGGGTGCCACAGGCAGGAGATGAGTTTGTGGTGGTGGCTGACGAGAAACAGGCGAAGCAAGTGGCCGGCCACCGACAGTTGAAACTGCGGGAGGCCGAGCTGTCCAAAACTACCAAGGTAACCTTGGACAATCTCTTTTCTCGGATCAAAGAAGGCGAAACGAAGGAACTCAGGGTTGTGCTCAAAGCCGACACCCAGGGCTCATTAGAAGCTGTTGCTGACTCATTGCACAATTTGAGTGCCGAGGAAATCAAAGTAAACATAATCCACAGCGCGGCGGGAGCAGTTACAGAGACGGATGTGATGCTGGCTTCCGCTTCGGATGCCATAATTATTGGTTTCAATGTGAGGGCTCCACTAAAGGTTCAGGATTTGGCGGCTACTGAGAGAGTGGATTTGCGCTTTTATGATGTCATTTATCATATTGTTGCTGAAGTGAAGGATGCTATGGAGGGCATGCTGGAGCCCATATACAAAGAGAACTTCATGGGTCGCGCCGAGGTGCTCAAGACCTTCAACGTCTCCCGGGTAGGAACAGTCGCCGGCTCTATGGTGAACGAAGGGAGAGTGGAACTGGGAGCCAGGATCAGAGTCTTGCGTGATGATGTGGTGATCAACGATAGCAAGATCGCCTCGCTAAGGCGGTATAAAGATGAGGTGAAAGAGGTCAAGGCCGGTCAGGATTGTGGCATCGGTATTGAGAATTTCAATGATATCAAAATTGGCGACGTTCTGGAGACTTATACCATCGAAGAGATCAAAGCGGTCCTGGAACCTAGTGTCGATAAGTCGGAATGATGTTCATAAGCAGAATATACACCTGAGGCAGAGTGTTAGCTGATGGTTGTGGGAGTTGCAAAGCTCAGCTTGCGGTTGCCGGGTAACCAATCCCTCAAGGGCAAACGCAAAGTGATCAAGAGTGTTTGTGACCGGCTGCGTCAGCGTTTCAATCTGGCAGTAGCCGAGACCGCTGCCCAGGATCTGTGGCAAGCAGGAGAGGTGAGCATTGTCGCAGTTGGCAACCAGGGGAGATACATAAACGCAAAGTTGGACAAAGCTATTAATTTCATTGAAGATTTGCAGTTGGCTGAGATCGTGGATGTCCAAAGGTAATTGATTCTTTTCTGAGCGTCTCCGTCGACAGTTGTAAGTAGTCCGTTGCATGTTGAGGCAAGGAATTAGATTTAAGGGCGGTGCGATAGCCAGTAGTTGGTCGAGTGGCCAGTATCTAGATTCGTTCAGTGATGCCAATGGTAGTTAGTGAGGATACATGGCAGATTATCAAAGATTGTGCGGTTGTGATGCTCCCCAGTTCGGAAACGTTGCCTAAAGTGGAATGTTACCTAATGGTCACCAGATATTTGAACTAGCTAAATGTGCAGTTTCGCAACGGACGACGGACAACGGACACTATGGAACATAAGCGGGCTGATCGGGTTGCAGACCTCCTTTTGAAGGAGCTAGCCGAGGTACTCCTACGCAAGGTGAAAGACCCTCGTCTTACCGATATCACCCTGACGGCTGTTAAGATATCGCCAGACCTGCGTCATGCCAAGGTGTTCTATAGCTTACTGGGTGATGATCAACGAAAGGTCTCAGCAGCTGTGGGATTAGAGAGTGCTAGCGGATTTGTCAAGCGTGAGCTTGGCAAACGGTTGCATTTGCGGCGCATACCTGAAATTGAATTTTGCTTCGACGGTTCTTTGGAATACGGCTCTCACATTGACCGGCTACTCAGCGAACTGAAGGAATCTGACCGCGGATGATCGAAACCATTGCAGGAGAGTTCAAGAGAAACCATCGTTTCCTTTTGGCCACTCACGTAAATCCTGACGGTGATGCTATAGGTTCCTTGGGAGCCCTCGCTTTGGTCCTCGAGGGTATGGGCAAGCAGGTAGTGGCATACTGCCAGGATGAGGTGCCGGGATTCTTGCAATTTCTTCCATATTCAGACCGGATTGTCCGGGAGATTCCAAGCCCCGGCCGGTTTCAAGTGGCGGTGGTGCTGGATTGTGGAGAGCTCGACCGAATCGGCAGTGCTGCCGAGGTCTTGCAGCATGTCCAGAAGATCATCCATATCGATCATCATAGCTCCGGTGAGGACTTTGGCCAACTGAATCTGGTTCGGCCAGAGTGCAGCAGCACCGCCGAAATTCTCTACGAGATTTTTCAGGCCATTCCTGTGGTCTTGAACTCTGCGGCGGCAGAGAACATTTACACCGCCATTTTTACCGATACTGGGTCCTTTCGTTTTGCCAACACCACAGCCAAAGCTCTGGCCATAGCCGCAGAAATGGTCTCCTTGGGAGTAGTGCCGGACAAAGTGGCCAGCGAGGTCTACGATAGTATGCGTCCGGAACGGCTGCGGCTACTGGCTCTCAGCCTCAATACCCTCACTATCCGGGGAAATGGACGGCTAGCCGCCATGCAGGTGAGCCGCCAAATGCTGGAAGAGACAGGGACCAGTGCCATGGATACCGACGGATTTGTTAACTATCCACGGGCGATTGACAGCGCTGAGGTGGCCATCTTTTTCAGAGAAATGGATTCGGGGCAGATTAACGTCAGCTTGCGATCTCGGGGTGGCCAGAACGTGGCCGAGCTGGCTCGCACCTATGAGGGCGGTGGGCACCAAAACGCGGCGGCATTTCGCTGTCAAGGTCCCCTGTCAGAGGTTGTGGAAAAGGTTCTGGCGGCGGCAGAAGAATTCATTGCTGGGGGTCGACAGTGAACTCCTTCTCCATTGTGGAAAAGAGGAGAGAGGATCTTCGTGAGGGGAAATTCACCGGGGATGGTGTCCTGATTGTGGATAAACCCCGAGGATTTACCTCCCACGATGTGGTCCAACAGGTAAAAAAGAAGTTGGGGGCGGCCAAGGTGGGCCACAGTGGTACCTTGGATCCTTTCGCCACCGGGGTGCTTGTTCTGCTGATCAACGGGGCCACCAAGATTGCTCCTTTTCTTGTTGATCAGGAGAAGACGTATCGATTCAGTATCTACTTCGGAGTTGAAACAGATACCTTGGACAGCACCGGCAGGGAGGTGGCTAGGCTGTCATGTGAACCGCTATCGGAGAGGGAGCTCAGCGAGGCTTGCAGCGCGTTTATCGGTGAAATAGCGCAGACGGTGCCACACTACTCAGCGGTACGAGTTGGGGGGGAGCGGCTGTACCGACTGGCGCGCCGGGGTGTCCAGGTAACTCGACCCAGTCGCACAGTGAAGATCAAGAGATTTTCTTTGTGTGAGCTACGCTGGCCTGAGGCGACCTTTGAGGTTACCTGCTCCAAGGGGACCTATATTCGGAGCCTTGGGGTGGATTTGGCCCATCACCTGAACTGCAATGGGCACGTTAGCCAACTGCGGCGGCTCGCAAGCGGTGGATTCCACTTGAAGCGAGCCGTGTCCATGAAACAATTAGAGGAGATTGTAGCCAAGGGAGAGTTGGATCGGGTGCTCATCACCGTAGTCCGGGCACTGGAGGGCTATCCTGAGTTTCGCGTTTCGCACTTGGCTGCCAAAAAAATCCGGCAGGGTGGTACTGTGAACTCGACACAAGTTTTTGACCCTGATCACAGCGGAGCCTGGCCGGAAGGTCCGTGCAAAGTTTTGGATCCAGATAACAACCTCGTGGCGATGGTTGCGAAATTAGCTCATGATAGGCAGGAGGAAGAGTTCACATTTAAAACTTTGCGCGTTTTTGGTCCGGTTTCATAGGACAAACCAGGACCTTCTCTGGACAGACGTCTCCATTGTTAATGAACGCGACACTGTTCTAGGTTGAAGCACGAGGAGGGAATAACGGTGGCACTGACTGCTGAAAGGAAAAAAGAAGTAATAGAGAACTTTAAAACTCACGAGACCGATACTGGTTCTCCAGAAGTGCAGATAGCGCTGCTCAGCGAACGTATCAGCTATCTCACCGAACACTTCAAGACTCACAAAAAGGACCATCATTCGCGGCGGGGCCTGCTGAAGATGGTGGGGCAACGCCGCCGTCTTCTCGATTATCTCAAACGAAAAGATGTGGGTCGATACCGAGACGTAATAGCACGATTGGGTCTTCGCCGTTAGATGACAGCGAAGCCCGTCGGCGGGAGTCTGCTCATGGTTTCGTCCGGAAATCAATTGGGAAAGGCTAACAGAACAGAGGCCATTGACTCGACGGGTTGCTACTGGCGGGGGGTCTATCTGGGGCTTGGCCAAACCTTGCCAAAGCTGGAGAGCGAGACTACGAACTGGATATTGACGTGAGGGTGAGCGGTTTTAGTTATGTTTGCGTGAAACACATTGGAGCAGTGAAGGGAAAAACCTTATGAAAGAAGTTGTTCAGATAGAACTGGGTGGCCGAGAACTTAGGCTCGAAACCGGGGAGATGGCAAAACAGGCTGGTGGCGCGGTACTCGTCAGCTACGGGGACACCGTCGTGCTGGTGACCGCGGTGGGTGAGGAAAGAATCCGGGAAAACATTGATTTCTTGCCGCTCAGCGTGGATTATATGGAAAAGGGCTTTGCTGTGGGTCGGATTCCTGGCGGTTTTTTTCGACGAGAAATCGGTCGACCCAGCGAAAGAGAAACGCTAACATCCCGCCTTATCGATCGCCCGATCCGACCGTTATTTCCAAAAAAATACCGAAAAGAGATCCAGGTGATCGCCACAGTGCTCTCTGCCGATCCTGAAATCGATCCGGATACAGTGGCACTGGTAGGCGCGTCCGCGGCACTGGAAATTTCCGATGTACCCTTTCAGGGACCTATTGGTGCTGTGCGGGTCGGCCGGTCCGATGGTGAGATCGTAATCAACCCAACTGCAGCCCAGTTGGAAGAGAGTGACTTCAACCTGGTGGTGGCCGGTAACCGACAAGGCATTGTCATGGTGGAAGGTAGCGCCCTGTTCGTAAATGAAGATGATTTGCTGGAGGCGCTCTTTGTCGCGCAAGAAGCTATTCAGCCTATCTTGGACATTCAAGAGATGCTCAAGTCCCGCTGTGGCAGAAGCAAGAGACCTTTTGCGCCCCCGGAAGAGGACGAGGCACTGGCGGCCCGGGTGGCTGAACTCTCTCAGAAGAGAATCGAGGAGGCCAATAGCATTGCAGCAAAAGAGCAGCGCTATGAAATGCGGTATGCTGTGGTTCAGGAGGTGATGGAAGCACTCGGTCAGGACTTTGGGGAGCGTGAGGCAGAAGTTCGGGAAATTATCCAAAATCTTGAAAAGCAGTTCGTTCGCGGGATGATCCTTGACCGAAAGAGCAGGATCGATGGCAGGGGTCTCACTGACGTGCGGCCCACTGATTGTCAGGTTGGCATTCTGCCGCGCACCCATGGCTCTGGACTCTTTACCCGTGGTGAGACCCAGGTGCTCTCCGCGGTGACCTTGGGATCTTCCTCTGACGAGCAGAAGATCGAGGCTTTGGAGGGAGATGAGTATAAAAGTTTTATGCTCCACTATAATTTTCCTCCCTATTGCGTGGGGGAGGCCAGGTTTCTTCGCGGGCCAAGCCGGCGTGAAATTGGACATGGAGCGCTGGCTGAGCGAACCATGAAAGCGGTGATGCCGTCGCATGAAGATTTTCCCTACACCGTGAGGGTGGTGGCAGAGGTACTGGAATCCAATGGGTCCTCTTCCATGGCCGCCGTCTGCGCTAGCTCTCTTGCGCTTATGGATGCAGCGGTGCCGTTGAAGAAAGCTGTGGCGGGCATCGCCATGGGGCTGATCATGGAGGATGACCGGGTAGCCATCATCAGCGATATCCTCGGCGACGAAGACTACCTGGGAGACATGGACTTTAAGGTGACCGGCAGCGCCGAAGGTGTTGTGGCTCTGCAGATGGATATCAAAATGGGGGGTGTGTCCCGGGATGTCATGCGTCAGGCTCTCTATCAGGCCAGAGAGGGACGGCTGAGCATCCTTGAGAAAATGAACCAGACTATCCCCACTCCACGTGAGGAACTCTCACCGTATGCACCGCGAGTTGTGAGTATTGAAATACATCCCGACAAGATCCGTGACGTGATCGGTCCTGGGGGCAAGATAATCCGTAATATCATTGCCGAGACCAACACCAAGATTGACGTGGAAGACGATGGAAAGATTGTTATTATGAGCCCTGACCTCGCTGGCTGCCAGAAAGCGGTGGAGATGATCGAGAAGCTTACCGCTGAGGCAGAGGTGGGTAGTCTCTACTTGGGAAAGGTGCGCAAGATTACAGACTTCGGGGCTTTCGTGGAGATCCTTCCTGGCACCGATGGTCTGATCCACATCTCGCAGCTGGATCATAAGCGAGTGCAGAAAGTGAGAGATATACTCAGTGAAGGGGACGAGGTGCTGGTCAAAGTGTTGGAAATCGACAGGGATGGACGCATTCGTCTCAGCCGCAAGGCTGCCCTTGGGGAATCGATTACGAAGGTGCGTAACTAGAAATGGGTAATCAGTCCTACCAGAAAACAGTGCTAGACAACGGCATGCGGGTGGTGACTGAGCGGATTCCCCATCTCCACTCAGTCTCCATGGGTATTTGGCTAAACGTGGGCTCGCGTGATGAACAGGAAGATGAGAGCGGCTTGACCCATTTCATCGAACACATGCTCTTTAAAGGAACAAAGAAGAGAAGTGCAAAGGAGATCGCTAAGCAGCTTGATGCTGTGGGAGGCATGTCCAATGCCTTTACCAGTAAAGAGCATACTTGCTTTCATGCCAAAGTCCTGGGTGCCCATCTACCGCTGGTAGTAGACATACTCTCTGATATCTTTCTCCATTCGGTATTCGATTATCGGGAAGTAGAGCGGGAGCGGGAGGTAATCCTCCAAGAAATCAATATGGTGGAGGATACACCCGATGAATATGTTCACGTGCTTTTCAATCAGGCCTTCTGGAACGGAAATTCCCTGGCCCGTCCGATCTTCGGCAATATCCACACGGTGCAGAGTTTTACCCGAGAAATTATTTTGGGGTACCTTAACCGTGGCTACCATCCGGATCGAATTGTGTTGAGTGCGGCCGGCAACGTGAATCATCAGGAATTCCTGGAATTGGTGGAGCCGGCCTTCCGCAACATCAAGAGACATGCACATGGTCTCAATCGCACGCCCCCCAGTATCAGCTCCAGCGTAGCTCTCTACCCCCGAAATCTTGAACAGGTCCACCTATGCCTCGGAACTCGGGGAACCTCCCTGGTTGAAAAGGAGCGATATTGTTGCAGCATTCTGAATGTCATCCTCGGCGGCAGCATGAGTTCTCGACTATTCCAGGAGGTGCGAGAGCGCCGGGGGCTGGCCTATGCCATCTACTCCTTCCTTTCTTCACACACGGATGCGGGAATGGTGGGAATTTATGGCGCAGTGCGGCCGGACAACATCAAAGAAACCCTTGAGTTGATTCGCCATGAGCTTCAACGCTTCAAGCGCGAGCCCATCAGCGACATCGAACTCCGCGCCGCCAAAGAGCACATCAAGGGGGGAATTTATTTGGCCGCTGAAAACACCGACAATCGCATGAGCCGTCTGGCCAAAAACGAGATCATTTTTGACCGCTTCATATCCTATGAGGAAATAGAGGCTGGTCTTGAACGGGTCACCACTGAGGATGTGCAGGCTTTAGCACAGGAGATCTTTCAACCCGAGGCCATGTCCCTGGTGCTCTTGGGACAGGTGGAAGAGCTTGATGTGGACCGTACCTTCTTAGATGTCTAACGTTACTGTTGTCTTACACAGTCTTTAATCTTCCCTTCAATTTTCTCTCATAAGGACTAGGATCTCAAATGTCAGTAGTCCGTTGTCAGTTGTTGAATTGGAGTCAGATGAATCCAGCCAAAATCCACCCACTGAGAGAATATCCCGATGATCGAGAGTGAGAATCCGGTCACCCAAGTCATAGATGGAATCCTCTCTATCCGCATCCGTCGTGTGCGGGGGAAGACCGACGAAGACCTGCCTCTGCCGGAATACATGAGTGAACGAGCAGCAGGAATGGATCTTGTTGCCGCTCTTGATGAGGAGGTTATCATCCAACCCCAAGAAGCTGCCTTGGTTCCAACTGGGCTAGCGGTGGCCATACCAGAGGGTTTTGAAGGACAGATCCGGGCACGAAGTGGACTCGCAATTTCTCATGGTCTGGCAGTGATCAATGCGCCTGGAACCATAGATAGCGACTACCGAGGGGAAATTAAGGTGGCGTTGATCAACTTGGGGAAGAAACCTTTCACCATCCACCGGGGCGATCGGATTGCCCAGATGATCATCAGCCGAGTATACCGGGTGCAGTGGGATCTCAGAGAAGATTTAGACGAGACCGGACGTAATCAGGGCGGATTCGGGCATACAGGCCGGTAGCAACTCGGCTCTCCGCCGAGCTGAAATTCGAAATCTTAAGCACGAAGTTCGAAACAAATCCAGATGCTCAAAGTCCGAAATTTCAAACGAGCAAAATAAAGACAAGTAAAGACAAGTAATGATGAGATCTTATTTTCGGATGGATGAGTTTCAGCGTTTTGGACATTTGAAATTTGAATTTCGGATTTGTTTCGAATTTCGATATTCGATATTCGGATTTCGACGAAACCTCAGGGGCTGTTCTGCTTGAATGGTCGGTATGTGGGAGCGGGATGACTATCAGACTCTCAGTTTTGGCCAGTGGTTCCAGGGGTAACAGCCTTTATGTTGCCACCGACAGGGTGCGCCTGTTGTTTGATGCTGGTCTGAGTGCTCGGGAATTGGAGCACCGACTTTCCCGTGTTGGTGGCAGTGCTAAAGATCTTGACGGTATTGTGATTACTCATGAACACGTTGATCATGTTCGCGGCCTGGGACCTCTTTCACGACGCTACAAGTTGCCGGTTTACCTGAACAAACGAACCTATTCCAATTTACCTGATTCTCTAGGGAGTCTTACTGAA
>CAYFXH010000054.1:20444-22375 GCA_964346905.1 uncultured Desulfobacteraceae bacterium
AGTTTAGCACCGGCCGGAGCTTTTTTATCGAAGATATCGCCATTCATCCCTTCGCTATTTCACATGATGCTGCTGATCCGGTGGGGTTTACCTTGGTGAATAACTCGGTCAAGGTTGCGCTCTGTACTGATCTGGGAGCAGCCACCCGACTGGTACACCGCCATCTTGAACAGTGCTCCGTGCTGATTCTCGAGGCCAACCATGATCCGCACATGTTGCACAATGGCCCCTATCCCTGGCCGGTGAAACAGCGGATCAAAAGCCGGTTGGGGCATCTTTCCAATGAGCAGTCCGGCGAAGTTCTCTCCCAGGTGTACGGCGCGGAGCTCCAAGAGGTGATCCTGGCACACATGAGCGAGACGAACAATTGCCCTGAAATGGTTCTCAATACCTTCATTGGGATTCTCAGCCGCACCATGCGGGAGCATCTCAAGATTACCCTGGCCTCCCAGCACCATCCCGTTGATCTTATGGAGCTTCGCTGAGCAGCTATTTCACTCCGCACCAGCCACGAACAGATCATAATCCGGTTTGGTCAGCAGCTCATCGAGCTCTGCGCTGTCTTTAATGGTCAGAACAGCGATCCAACCCTTACCAAAAGTGTCTTGATTTATGAGATCAGGTTCATCCTCTAGCTTTTCGTTCACCCGCAAAACCTTCCCTGAAACAGGAGCAGGAAGCTCCACATTGGCTTTGCCAGACTCCACCGCTGCGAAGGGCTCGCCTCTGGTGAGCTCGTCGCCAACCTCGGGCAGCTCCACGTAGATAATCGTGCCGAGGGCTTCAGCTGCAAAATCGGAGATGCCTATCTGGGCACCGTCCTCTAGAGGTTGCAGATAGATGTGATCTTGACTGATTCTCAGAACTCCGCTTGCCATCTCGCCTCCTCACGCACTGTCATTTCCATATTGAGGGAGTGGCTTTTCCCGCCCGCCTCGCCTGAGCCCGCCTGCCACTGCGAGGCACGAGCGGGCAGGCGAGAGCGATGGCGGGCAGGCAGCCACGACTCTTCCCTTTATCCAGCAGAATTTTCGCGGCTTGAAAGCCGCTCCCACAGTCAAAAAGAGAAGCTGTTATGCCATATTCTGAGCCAGCTCAACGTGAACTCTCCCGAAGACTTCAGCAGACGAAACCTCTCGCCACTTTGCGGGAAAGAGCTCGGCAAATTTTCTCATCAGCGTATCTCCGACTTCCACAATGCTGGGCTCCTTTCCCAGAAGGTTCGCCATTGAAGTTACCTGCTCGTGGTCAAGCTCACAGGGATTAATATGGCAGAAATGGTCCAGATTCGGGGAAACATTCAGGGCAAAGCCGTGAAAGCTAATCCAGCGTCTTACTGCGACGCCGAGGGCAGCCACCTTTCGTCCTGCAACCCAGACGCCCCGGTGTTGTGGCTCACGCCCAGCCCGAATGTCAAAGTCGGCTAAAGTCCGGATGATGGTCTCTTCCAACAGATAGACAAAGGTGCGCACTCCAAGTTTCCTCGGGGTGAGATGGATGACTGGGTAGCCCACCAGCTGCCCGGGGCCGTGGTAGGTAACATCGCCTCCTCTTTCAACCCAATACAGCTGAATTCCTTGAGAGCCGAGCTCTTCAGGAGTTGACAAAACGTTGGCTGTATTCCCCCGTCGCCCTAAGGTGATGACCGGCTCATGCTCTACCAGTAGCAGGATATCCGGGACCTTATTTTCATGCCGCAGTTGGACCAGCCGTCTCTGCAGATCCAACACTTCAAGGTATTGAGCCTGCCCGAGATCTACTATCCATCCTTCTTGTAATTCGTCCGTCATGCTCAAGTTGGCCCCGCATGGCGCAAAGCGCAGAGCGCATAGCGTCAGTAATCAGCCGACAGCTAGCAGCAGGCAGCGGGCAGGCGTTTCAGCTAGGGATGAGAGACAGCAGGACGACGCGGTGAAACGGCGAGACGGAGA
>CAYFXH010000054.1:22385-27204 GCA_964346905.1 uncultured Desulfobacteraceae bacterium
GCATGGGGCATGAGGAAATATAGCTTGCAGCAGACAGCCTTTTCAACTAGGCACTGCTGCATGACACGGTGAAAAGGCGAGACGGAGACGCGGCGATGAAGCCAGGAGTTGAGAGGACCTAAGTTTTTATTCCTTTTCTCCTGGATTCTGGATTCTGACTTCTGGCTTCTTACTCTATACTCTATGCCTTATGCTTTTTGCCTACTTTATTCTTACTCCTGACTGCCTGCTGCCAGCTGTCAGCTGCTGGCTGCAATATATTCTGTGTCCTCTGAGTTCTGACCTCTAATCCCCGTCTCGCCGTTTCTCCGCGTCCCTGCGTCATTGTACTACGCTTACTACCAGGTGCGCACTACCTCTAGAGTCCGAGGTCCAGTTTATGAATGGAGAGACCCCGCGCGTCCTCCACCGCCTCCCATAAAGCTTCGGCAACGGTAGGGTGGGCGTGTATGGTCCGTGCCATCTCACTCAGGGTCACTCCCTGGTTCACCGCCAGGGAGCATTCAGCAATGAGCGTGCTCGCATCCGGGCCGATGATATGTATGCCGATGATACGTTCATCCTTTTTCTTTGCGATAACTTTAACAAAGCCATCAATTTCGCCAATGGCGTGCGATTTGCCAATGGCTCGAAAAGGAAACGAACCCTCGAGGTAATCGATACCCTGTTCCTCGCATTGTTGACTGGTAATTCCCACACTGCCAATCTCTGGGCTGGTAAAGATGGCAATGGGTACAGCGTGTTCATCAACAGCGGCTTCCTCATTGCCTAACCCGTGCTCCACCGCAACCAACCCCTGATGTGAGGCAAAATGGGCCAATTCCTTCTTACCGGTGACGTCGCCAATGGCGTAGACACCTGGTACACTGGTCTGGCAGCATTGATTTACCTGGACATGGCCCCCGGCAAGATCAACACCCAAACGGTTCAAGCCGATTCCAGCGGAGACAGGAGAGCGCCCTACAGTAACCAGGGCCATTTCCGTCTCAATCCGTTTACCTGACTGGAGGGTTAATTCCACTTCCGTGGCGCCGGGAGCGGCAGCCACCGGTGGGTCGCCGAGATGTAGCCTGACTTTTCGCTTTTTTAGGGCTCGAATCAGGGCTTTGTTAATATCCCGATCGAGCCCCTTGATTGGCTCTTTACTGCGTTTCGTCAAATGAATGGTGGAGCCGAGGGCGCTAAAAAGGAGGGCATATTCGCACCCTGAGACGCCGCCGCCCACAATAGAGAGGCTTTTGGGAATGGTGGTCAGTTCTAAAATGCTACGGGTATTAAATACCTTCTGATGGTCCCAGGGCAGCAGATCCAGGGGCATGGGCTCAGAACCGGTAGCGATAATGAGCTGGGTGCCGCGAATGGTCTGTTTTTCTTGTTGTTTCGTGACCACCGCCACCTCACCCGGTCCTTGTATATGCCCCTCCCCCATGATCAGATTGACCTTGTGCCTCTTGAAGAGTCGTTCGACCCCCTCACGGAGATCGGCAACGATCCGCTGATTTCGCCCGACAATCTTGTCGAGGTGAGCTAGGGGTCGATGGCAGCTCAGACCAAATGCTTCAGCATTGCGCATCTGCTCAAAAAGGACGGCGGATTTGTACATGGCTTTAGTGGGAATGCACCCCCAGTTAAGGCAGGTACCGCCAACCAGTTCCTTTTCAATGATGCAGACTGTGGCACCCAGTTGAGCAGCTCGAATGGCGGCAACATAACCTCCAGGTCCGGCCCCGAGGATTACGGTATCATAGTGAGACATCTAGCTCGATCTCCTATGGGCGCCCAATCGATGGGAGATGTAAGATGTGTGATGTGCGATGTCTTAAATCCAATTATTGGTTTTCTATCCCACATCCCACATTCAGTAGCCAGTAGCCAGTAGTCAGAATCCAGTAGTCATTTGTCGATTCGTTAATTCGTTAATTCGTCAAATCGTGAAAGTCGTAGATGTCGTCATGGCAGTTCATAGCGGCAGATCTCCCAAATAACGAATACCTAATAACGGATAACGATACTGCCTGCTGCTAGCTGCCAGCTGCCCACTGTATTTCCCTATGCTCCATGCCCCATGCTCTATGCCCCCCCAGATCCCACATCTGAGAACAGACTCTGCTTAGTGATGGTAATATCGAATCTGTACTGTCGCACTGGGTACCAGGAAGCTATACATAGACCAATTCGTAGTTTCTGCTACCGAGGTCCAACTCTTCCGCATAAGCTAACTGAACGCTCCAATCAATATGCGGATAGACGCCTCGAAACTTATCCTCACCTGGCCCTCTGTTGTTCTCGAGACAGCACTCAACGAGTGCTGGCTGGGCATTCACCAGATCAACCGCAGCCTGATCGATGGCCACCGGATCGCGGCTGGCAAGAATGCCGAGATCCTGGACCAGTGGAAAGTCGCTATAACCGTAACAGTCGCATTGGGGGGTCACCCGGGTGACAAAATTGAGGCAGAGTGATCGGTTGTCCTTCTCCTTCAGAACCCCGATAGTGTATTCCACCATCTTTTTCTGGAAGCGGGCCGCATCACTGTCCCAAGGGATGGAGACGGCCTCTTCAGGGCAGACGGTGATACACTCCCCGCAGCCAATGCAGGTGTCCGAGTCTTTCTCGGCCTTTTCCTCAACCAGCTCGATGGCATCAGCTGGACAGTGAGCTACGCACTCACCACAGCCGATGCAACTCTCGGCGTCAAACTCTGGTGAGATCTCACAGTGTTGGGCCAGCTTGCCGCGTCTGGAGGCGCAGCCCATGCCGAGGTTTTTAATGGTGCCGCCGAATCCAGCGAGTTCGTGCCCCTTGAAGTGGGCGGCGCTGACCAGAGCATCAGCATGCACCACATCTGCACCAATGTAGACCTCCTCATAAATAGGAAGATTCACCGATACTGCCACCTCAGAGCTACCCCTGAGACCGTCAGCAATGGTCAGAGGAGCACCAGCCACCGCATAGGCGAAGCCGTTTTCAACGGCTGTGGTAAGGTGATCCACGCTGTTGGTTCTCGTCCCTACATACAGTGTATTCGTGTCTGTCAAGAAAGGTTTACCTCCCAGGTGCTGGATTCGATTCACCAGGTGACGGAGGTGGATGGGAGGAAGGTAGGCGGTATTCCCCTTCTCTCCAAAGTGGAGCTTGATGGCTACCAGATGCCTTTCCTTGACAATCTCCTCTATACCCGCGGCATCAAGCAACCGATCCAGCTTGACGTAAAGATTTTCCTTTAAGCTGGCCCGCAAATCCATGGCATAGACGTTGCTGGACATGAATTCCTCCCTACGAACTCTATTGTAACTAGTAAAGACACGGGCGCCCAACCCAGACGAAGAAGGGAGGACGCCCTCATACCACGCTGTTTATCTTTATCTCCACTTTCACATAAGAGTGGCTTCTTTGGGAACAGTTCCCCTAATACACCAACTTCCACTGACCATTCCAGATCATGACCATGACCATGGAATCGGTGCCCAAGCCATTGTGGTCCTTGGGGGTGATGTTATAGATGCCGCTGATGCCCACATAATTTTTGGTTTGTTCAATGGCATCACGTAATTTCGCCTTATCAGTTCCGACCTTTTTCATGGCATTGGCTACGATGTAGATGGCATCCCAGGCGTAGCCCGAGTGAGCATTGATGGGAAACTGCTTGTCGTAGTCATACACATTATTATAGAGACGGACAAATTCTTCGATGATTGCCTTTTGCGGATCACCGGCTGGGAGCTGTTCATAGGCCATCAATTTGGTAGATGGCATGACATTGCCCTCGGAAGCGCTGCCTGCCAGTTCGATATACTTGGGATCAGGCAGGCCGTGACACTGCACCAGCGGCAGTTTGATAGCCAACTGCTTGACGTTCTTGGCAACTATTGATCCGGCGGGACCGATGGTCCAGGAGATAATGACCTGGGCGTCCGTGTTCTTGATTTTGGTGAGCTGGCTGGTCATGTCGGCATCCCGGACGCCAAAGGACTCATCAGCCACGATTTCCAGGCCGTGAGTGGGAGCCAATTTGGTAAGCCAGCGCTTTCCGTCTCGTCCGAATCCGTCCGAGGCAGTCATCAGGGCAATTTTCTTGACTTTCTTCGCCCTGAGATACTGGTAGACTTTCTTGACAGCTATAGAACTCCGCTGTGGTGACTTGAAGATCCACCTGGCCGTGCCAAAATTCTTGCCGCCGTGTACTCCCTCCATGATAACGGGATCCCCGCCTACCGTCATCAAGGTGGGAACCTGTTTGCTCTCCAGATATTTCTTCACCGCCATGCCAGTGCCGGTTCGGGTGGGACCAATTAAGGCCACGACCTCCTCGTTCTCCACTAATCGTTTGGCCACCATGAGTGCCCTGGTGGGATCGCCTTCGGTATCGCCGATGACGAGTTCGAGGGGACGACCGTTGATACCGCCCTCCTTGTTGATCTTCTCCACCACCATCTCAGCCACCAGTTTAGTGGGGGTACCAATAAATGCCGCAGTGCCGGACAGGTCGAAAAAACCACCTATTTTAATTGGCTCTGCTGCCGCGACTTCGCCCACAACGTATCCCCAGGAAAAGGCTACCGTAATGGCACAGAGCAAAACCAGAATCTTTCTTCGCGTGTCCATACTAGATCCCCCTTTTTTGGACAATATTATAGATTTGTAAATACACATCCCCAGTCAGTTTAATATCACCTCCTTCTGTTATTTATCATTTGTCATTGATCATTTCGCATTTTTCATTTCAGATAGCCGCCTTTCTTGGTGCTTTTACAACTAATCCCATCTACAAAAACCCCCATCATCACTTGTTCGACAACCCATCCAATGCCGCTTTTGT